>JAKLQL010000250.1 GCA_022013395.1 Acetobacterium sp. | reverse complement strand
TGGGATTTTTATTTTTTTATTTTTATTTGTGACGCGGGTGTGACAATCTAGATCGAGTTGCGGGCAATTGATAATACCCAAAGGGCAGACCCTCGCCCCTACGAACTGGCAATATACAGAGTTGCCCGGGCGTGACATGGGGACGCGACGGGATGTCATCTCTTAGGAGCTGACACGCCGTATCGTCCCCTTGTCACACCCTACCTATTGAATTGTGGTGGGGTCTTCTGGGGTGGTGATGATAATAACCGTTTCGTTTGGCACTTCGGTTTTGGGTAGTTCCAGGGTGGTCTTTTCACTTTCAATGTTTTCCGGTTGTTTCTCGGCTGGCTCAACTGGAGTCACCGGCTCGACTACCGGCGTTTCGGTAATTACCGGCACCACTGGTTCAGTCGTAACGGTTTCTTTTTTTACATCATTTGTTGTTTCTGTCGTCGGTTTGGTTTCGCTGGTGGGTGTTTCTACCGGTGTTACGGTTGGTGTTGTTGTGGTTCCTTCGACCGGTGTACTGATACCTTTGGTATCCTTTTGCGAGTCATCCACCTGAATGACATTGGTTAAATCCACTGATTTGTCTTTTGATACCTGCAATAAATCGGTCAGGGACATGGCTGCCAGCGATTCCATTGTCAGTGAGCTGTCGGCGACGACGAGCTCTTTCATGACATTTAATTTACCAGTGGATACGTTGTATTGTTCAGCCTCGCTGAGGGCTTCCTGATCCGGGGTTACCGATTGTCTGACCACGGTGGCGGTTAAATTTTCTGCTGATGCACTATCGACAATGACCTGATTGAGCGAGACAGCCATGTCGTTGGCTTTGGTGGGATTCTGGTTTTCAACCGATACCATCACAACGTTCTTGCTTTCGTCCAGATAGCCATTCTTGATCATGCTGGTGATAATCACACTGACGGACTCTTCCAGATTGCCCTGATTGAGATTCTCTTCATTAAGGATTTCCTGAACGTCCTGATCATAAGCTTTTACCGACAAGATCTGTTTGTGCTTATTGGCGACAATTTCGACACTCTGATTTGCATCCAGTGCGATGATACTGTCCGGCGTTTTAAACTCAAGACACCAAGCCGATACGCAGACCAGTAAAACCAGACAGCTGGCAAAGGCGGCCGATACCGGTTTGAAATATTTGGGCATCCGGTGATGCTTTTTTGCGGGAGTCTCTGGTTGCCGGGTAATGTAATCATGCTCGGTCATTTTGACCACGGGCATGGCAGCCAGTTTTTCGAAATCCAGAATGGGAGCTTGATTAATGCTTCGCTTAAGGGATTTCTCTATATTCAGTTTTTGTTCGTTGCTCACTATAACACCTCCTGTTCGGTGAGATATTTTTTTAATTTTTTTAAACCGCGATGGTATTTTGATAAAACGGTGGAAAGTTTCATTTCCAGGTTGCTGGCTATTTCCCGATGAGTAAACCCGGAAATGGCGTGTAAAAGAATGATTTCGGTTTCTTCGTCACTGAGTATTTTTAAAGCGGCCTGGAGAACCAGACGATCTTCATTGTCAGTGATATAAGCAAAATTCATGTCATTTTCCAGATCAGTTACTTCGATACTGCTGTCATTTTTTTGTTTGAAGCGGAGTTTGCTGATGGACAGATTCCGGGCAATTGTAAAAACCCAGGCCATCGGTTTTCCCATTGGTTTGTACAAATGAGCGGCGGCTCGAATCTTCAGATAAGTGTCCTGAACCACGTCCAGGGCATCATCGTGATTTTTGAGGGTAGATAAAACAAACGCATAGACTGTTCGCTCAGTCAGGCGATAGAAATCTTCAAACGCCGCCATATCATTCTCGGCAATTCTTGAAAATATGGCTTCGTCGATTATTAGTTTTTGGTATCTATCAGATTCTATGTTTTCTGGTACTACCATATTCAAAAATAGATTCATCAGGTATAACCCCCAACATTATATTAACGCTTTGATCAAACGTTTTATTGCATGGTATGTGAATAATTGTTTAAATTTTTTTCGCGCAGGTGAACGGTTCTTTTGTGCACTTTTTAATGAATAATAGGGAAAGCACAAGAAGAACCGTCCCCCTTTGCTTTACTTTATTGATTGGCGCACTCTATTATCGTCGATAATCTGGTGAATTGCAATATGTGGCATGTTATGTGCCCTATATTTTTGTTTTTTCTACATTAATTATAGCATATTTGGATACAATTTTCTGGAATTTTCGTTTATTTTATAATTTTAACACACAACAACTTATTGAAACTTGTGCATTTAAACAAGCAGGCAACAGCTTCCTTCCTTTAAAAGAACAGAGGGTAGTTATAAAGCGAAAATGATCTAAACATTCAGCTTAAATAGTTCAGTCGATCATTGGTTGGTTCCACCAATGCAATGCTGCTGATCATTTTGATTTTGTTTTAAATGGTAATTTATGGTAAGCATGTTTTATTTATCCGTGTAGATGATTATTTTTTGATTCATTTTTTTCAATGATGATCATTTGTGATTATATCGTTGTGCATTTTATCATCAACCATTATAATGAAGCTGAGGTGAGTAACATGATCAATGAAAAAATTAGAGGCTTAAAAAAGCAAACTGGGCTAACTGCTGTTGGCTTGTCTGAAAAATCCGGCATCCCATTGCCGACGATTCATAAATTATTGTCTGGGGAAACAACTAATCCTAAATATGAGACCTTAACGGCTGTGGTTGAAGCACTGGGCTATCAATTAGATTTAAAACCGCTTAAAAGGGAGGATGAAATTTCCTATTCGGACCGGGGAATCCAGCTGATTTCGTTGTACCGACAATTATCTGAGGATGGACAAACTCTTTTTAATGGAAATCTGCTTCAATTTATGCACTATGAAAAGCGACTTAGCAAAAATAAAGCAGCTGCTCCGATCCGCGAGCTGCCCCTTTATTTGCTGCCTGCTTCGGCCGGAATTGGCAGCTACCTGGATTCAGATCAGTACGAATTTAAGCCCTTTCCCGCTGGAGCAATACCATCCGGAGCCAAATATGCGATCCGGGTGACCGGGGACAGTATGGAACCGGCCTATTATCAGGATGAGATTGTCTTCATTGAACCGACAACGCTTCTGGATGAGGGTGATGTGGGAATTATTGTGATTAATGGCGAGGGTTACATTAAGCAATACCGGGACGATCGATTTATTTCGTTTAATTCCAAATATCCACCGATTGTACCCGGTGAATTTGATCAGGTCCGGATTGCCGGGCGGGTGTTGAGCAAATTTAAGGCGGAATAGGTGCGAATTTTTATCCCCTTGCCGCCAAGGTTTATAGGTGACTTTTTTTAATTGACGTGATAGAATGTAAGTATTATGGGAATATAGAAAGTATCACTTTTTCTTATGTACACGATGTCACTTTTAACTTGAATGACGTCTAAGGGATAATTTTTTTTATGGAGGAGTTAGAATGGAAAAGAAATTAAGCTACACCGTCGATGAGCTCATTGATTTACATGTCTTGCAACAATTTCAAGATAGTTTTGCGAAAGCTTTGGGGATGGCCAGTGTTTCTGTGGATAACGTAAAAGGGACCATTACAGAGCCTAGTAATTTTACTGATTTTTGTATGAAATACACCCGTGGATCAACAGAAGGTAACAAACGCTGTATCGCCTGCGATATTGAGGGCGGAAAGAAATCAGGAAATACTGGTAAGCCAGCAGTTTATTCATGTCATGCGGGGCTGGTAGATTTTGCGGCACCAATTGTCGTGGACGGTGTGCAAATCGGCGCTATTCTTGGCGGCCAAGTTCTTGATGCTCCCCCAGATGAAGATAAATTCAGACGAATTGCCCGGGAAATCGGCGTGGATGAAGATGAATATATTGCAGCTTTACGAAAAATTACCATTGTCCCCCGGGATAAAATCAATGCGGCGGCAGATATGCTCTATGTTTTTGCCAACTCCATTTCAAAAATGGGACATCACAACCGGTTACTGGTTCATGAAACAGAAAACTTCCAGAATATTTCGGAAAATATGTTTGATAATATCCGTTCTGTAACAGAAGTCGTTAATAATTTCTCAGTTCAGATTGAAGCGCTGATTAAGGCCTCGGATGAGTTGCTGGAATCGTCCACTATTTCTAAGAATAAGGTTAAAGAAACCGATTCGATTCTTAAGTTTATTCGGGATGTTGCCACCCAAACCAATCTGTTGGGCTTAAATGCGGCGATTGAAGCCACCCGAGCCGGTGAATTTGGACGAGGCTTTAACGTTGTTGCGGACGAAGTCCGAAAACTGGCGGTTATGAGTGTGGATTCGGCCAAAAAAATCGAAAGCATCCTGGACAGCATTGTTGTAAGCATGAACAGCGTGGAATCTCAAGCTGCCAAATCTTATAAGATTATCGGTGAGCATCAGGCGGCGATGGGCGAGATTAATGAAAAACTGACCATGCTCAATCAAATATCAGATAAATTAAAAGTAGAGATTAATAATCTTAGAAATAGTATCTACTAGACTTTAGTGAGGCAATCAC
>JAKLQL010000249.1 GCA_022013395.1 Acetobacterium sp. | reverse complement strand
GGCGGTGAATGGCAAGGAAATTTTTGCCAAGGTGACCGCAATGGCTCAATACGCCCGGGATGAAATCAATCAGATCGGGGACTATTACGCTTATTCAAAAGAGCTAATCAATGGCGATACCATTTACGACTTTGATGCCACCAAGCTGTCCATCAATACCCTGAATGTGGGGCTGGCGGGGATTGAAGTTTACAACATTCTCCGGGACGAATACGACATTCAGGTGGAATTTGGCGATGTGGGCAATATTCTGGCCTATATTTCGGTGGGCGACAGCCAGCGCAATTTGGAACGGCTGGTTTCGGCACTGGCAGAAATACGCCGAATTTATAAAAAAGACAAGGCTGGCATGCTGCAATACGAATACATTAATCCCGAGGTGGCTGTAGCCCCTCAGGAAGCTTTTTATGCTGATAAAGAAGCCCTACCGCTGGAAAAAAGCGGCGGGCGGATCTGCAGTGAATTTGTGATGTGCTATCCGCCGGGGATTCCGATTCTGGCCCCCGGCGAAAAGATTACCCCAGAAATTCTCGATTCCATCGAATACGTCAAAGACAAGGGCTGCTTTTTAACCGGCCCCGAAGACATGGAAATCGAATATCTCAATGTGCTGAAGGAGGATTAAGATGGAATTATGGTTTTCAGAAAAACATACCCCCAGCGTCAAATTTTCCATTCAGGTGGATCGCCAGCTTTATTGCGGACAAAGTGAATTTCAGCGGATTGATATCTTTGATTCCAAGGAGCTTGGCCGTTTTTTAACTCTGGATGGTTTTATGATGCTGACCGAAAAAGATGAATTTATCTACCATGAAATGATGGTGCATATTCCTATGGCGGTTCATCCGGCGGCCAAGAAAGTGCTGATTATCGGCGGCGGCGATGGCGGTGCCATTCGGGAGCTGGTACGCTATCCGCTGGTTGAACACATCGATCTGGTTGAAATTGACGAGCTGGTAGTAGAGGTCTGCAAAAAGCATCTGCCCCAAACCGCCTGTTGCTTTAATGATGAGCGGGTAACCGTTCATTATCAGGATGG
>JAKLQL010000248.1 GCA_022013395.1 Acetobacterium sp. | reverse complement strand
CCGTAACAACCCCGGTTGGCTGTGATACTGAACTTCACTTCCTCCAAACCCGGCACGCCCCCCACCTCATCATAGGCGGGATGCCAGCGGTAAGTAAAGGGCAGATCATAAAGGGCGTCAAATTCGGTCTGATTCAGCGACATTTGAGGCGGATTCTGACATAGGTAACGGTTACCAGACTGTTGCAGATACGTCTTGGGATCATGAGCATTGTTACTCTGGTAAATAAGGGCAGTGGCTTTGGCATAAGCCATTGGGTCGACCATCACTTCTTCAGTTGATGGCAACATGACGACATCCGCCATTTCTGGTTCCCGACTGATCACGGCCGTCCCTTTGATATGGGTCAGCTGGTCGACAGGGATCCCGGCATTCAGCGCTTCGGCAATCTCAATCATGGCCAGTTCGCCCATGCCATAAACCAGCAGATCAGCTCTGGAATCAAACAAAATGGGTCGTCTGACCTTTTCCTGCCAGTAATCATAATGAGCAAAACGCCGCAGGCTGGCTTCAATGCCACCAATAATCAGCGGAAGATCTCCAAAGAGCTCTCTTATTTTTCCACAATAAACAATGGTGGCCCGATCCGGTCGCAGACCGGCTTGTCCTCCCGGCGCATAGACATCCTCACGACGGCGTTTTTTGTTCACCGTAAAATGGTTGACCATCGAATCTAGGTTGCCGGCAGTAACCAGGAAGCCCAGCCGGGGAGCGCCCAGCTTGTTAAAATCATCGTTTCCCTGCCAGTCAGGTTGGGCGATGATGCCCACCGAAAAACCTCGGGATTGGAGCACCCGACCGATGATGGCCGCACCAAAAGAGGGATGATCCACATAGGCATCCCCAGTTACTAGAATGAAATCACATTGGGAGATTCCTTGGGTTCTCATCTCATTTTTTGACATTGGCAGAAAACCCTTGTCTTCTATGTGGGATTTTTCGATTCGGGATTTTTGCCCAGAATCGTTGATTGATTTCTTCATTCATACCCTTTCTTAATAATTTTTCACATTAATTTATAACAAACCTCTAAAAAAATTTAAATACGTGGGAAAGTTAATCAGGATCACACTGAATACCACCATAAAGAAGGTTTGATTGAGTTCGATGGTCATTCCGATGGTATCACCCGTCATACCGCCAATTTTGTATTGGAGATTTTTCATTAACAACAGCGCTGGTAATAGACAGATGACTACTGTCAGTAGTCCCGGTAGGCCCAGTATTAGGGTTGAAAAGACCATTAATAAGATCAGATAAATAATAAAATGATGGAGCTTTGTCATTTCCACAAACCGCTTTCCTAAGCCGCCACCACCGGGGGCATAGGTGGAAAAGCAGGTTGACATGATGGCTGCAACCCGTCCGAAAACGGGAATAATTAGAATGGCTGAACTATATTCCGGCAAGATAATGGTATAGGTCATCCAATTGGTTAAAATAATCAAGATCAAACCGATCGCTCCAAAGGCTCCCAAGCGACTATCTTTCATAATTTCCATCATCTTTTCCCGATCTCGGGCTGAGAACAGGGCATCAGTGGTATCCGCAAAGCCATCCAAATGAAGTCCCCCGGTTAGCCAGATATAGGCGATTACCATCAACAGCGCCTGAAGCTGAATAAAATGGATAAACGACAATAAAATAGAAACGCCGAATAAAATCAAACCGATAAAAACCCCAACAACAGGAATTAAAATCATGGAGTCATAAAATTCTTCGGTACTGACATCCTTAAGTTTAATCGGTATCCGGGTAAAAAATGAAATTGCTATTAGAATTTTTCGCATGTTGCTCTCCAAAATTATAGATTATACAGATCTGGGTCGGTTGAACCCAGAAAAAAGAAAAGCATGAATTTGCATTCATACTTTATGCGTCCATTATTTCTGAATTTTAGTTTTAATGAATATCAATAACGCAATTAAACTTCATCCACAAAATCAAAACGATCTTCGATCAGTTGTTTCAATTGCTCAACTGCTTTTTTTTCGTCGTCGCCACTTGCTTCGATTTGTATTTCGTCGCCTCTTTGCACGGCCAAAATCATCACACCCATAATGCTTTTGGCATTAACCCGAGTTGCGTCTTTTTTGATATAGATTTCGCTTTTAAAATCATTGGCTCTT
>JAKLQL010000247.1 GCA_022013395.1 Acetobacterium sp. | reverse complement strand
GAACGGACGACCCTACCAAACCTTAAATACACCCGGGAAACTGTGGGCTTTAAACTCATTGTTGAACATGGGCAAACGATGCTCCAGGTCGGCAGTTTTAAACTGATCAATACGGCGGATGTGCCACTGCTGCAAAGCGGTGAAAAAATCACCATCGGCACTCAGAATGTGGCCCGAAAATTGCCTGAAGACGGCTTTATCAAACCGGTTGAAGGCCGCCTGGTGGTGCTGTCGCCATCGCTTGAACCGGTTTATGACAGCCTGACCAACGGCCCGGATGGGACTGCGGTGACAGCCGGCTCTTATGTGGTCTTTATTGGCAATGATGGCGATACCGTTAGCTATGATTATCAGGTGTAGCGCGGTTGCTGATGATTGTCCGAAAAACAGATCGATGATCTGGTCCACCTAATGTAAAAGACGATTAACAGTCAGCCTAATTTGATTGTTAATCGTCTTTTTTAGTTTATCTGGTGGTCGACCGGCTTATTTATTAACCTGAGCAGGATTTGTAATCTATTATCTTATTATAACAAATATTTCAATCAATCGGGGTTTTAATCCGTTACACTTACTTATAAAAAAATCCTGAAGACAATGAACCGTCATTGTCTTCAGGATGGTTGCGTTATTTATTAGTCTCGTTTTAATCCGGCCGCTTGCTATTGAGCTGGGACCCGTCTCCCCACCACCAAACCAACGACCTGGCCATTGTTGTTAATCGGCGCCACGTCAAAGACAACCGCTTCATTGGTGACTTTACTAATCGTCTCATCCGAAATGGCCGTTTCGCCCTTGAAGCCAGCTTCATACCAGAATTCGCCCCAGGCATCAAACTCGCCGTTACCTTTGATGTACTTGGCATGACCGGCAAGGTTCATCACGGCGATATCCTGGTAGCCCATTTTGGCCACCTGATCAGCAATCGCAGCCACCTGGGTTTGCCAGTCCATCGTGATAACAGGAGATTGTTTTGCCATTTCACTTAGTAAAATAAGCGCTTTGTTATCATCCTCGGTACGGGCCTGCTTTTTGGTTTTAAGTTTGAAGGTACTAATCATCTGTTTAAGCATTTCAGCTTGGCCTGAAAGTTCTTCGGCGGAGGCGGCACTTTCTTCGGCGGTGGCCGAGTTGGTTTGAACAACTATAGAAACCTGCTCGATGCCCTTCGTAATTTGCGCGATCTCTGAAGCCTGATCATTGGAGGCCCGGGCAATGTTGCCGACCAGACCGGTCACCTTTTCAATTTCATTCAAAATTTCAACCAGACTTTCGGCAGTTTCATCGGCAATTTTGGTGCCCACCGCCACCTTGTCGATGGAGCCTTCGATCAGACCCGTGGTTTCCTTAGCCGCTTCGGCACTGCGGGCTGCCAGGGTTCGTACTTCTTCGGCAACTACGGCAAAACCTTTGCCATGCTGTCCGGCCCGGGCGGCCTCGACGGCAGCGTTTAGAGCCAGAATATTGGTCTGGAAGGCGATATCATCGATCACCTTGATAATCTTAGAAATATTTTTGGATGCTTCATTGATTTCGACCATCGCCGAGACCATTTTTGACATTTGTGAATTGCCCACTTCGGCGTTGTTGCGAACCTCAAGGGCCCTCTGGTTGGCCTCGTTAGCATTCATGGCGTTTCGTTTGGTTTCCGCGGCCACCTCTTCAATCGAAGCGGTAAGTTCCTGGATGGAACTGGCTTGTTCGGTTGTCCCCTGGGCTAATGCCTGGCCGCCGTCAGAGATTTGGATGGCACCGGCATTAACCTGTTCGGAGGAATCATCAATTTCCTTCATCACTTCACTTAAATGGGTGGTAATATTATTAATGACCAGTTTAGCGGCATTATAATCCCCATGATAATAGGCTTTGATTTCCTGCGTGAGATCACCTTCGCCAATCAGTTTAAGTAAAGCAGTAATGTCGGTCACATAATTTTTCAGGAAGTTGATGGTGCGGTTCATGGTTTCTTTAATTTTGCCATGCTGTCCTTTAAAATCACCTTCCATGATAAAGTTCAAATTACCTTTTGACAGTTCATCCAAAGCTACCGAAGTCGCCTGGATTGGTTCGATAATTGCATCCAAAGTCTGGTTGAACCCGGAAACAACTTTGGCATAGTCGCCCCGGAACTTGGCTGGGTCGCCCCGATGATCGAGATCACCTTCAACCGCCAGCCGGGTCATTTCATCGGCTTCGCTAACCAGGGCATGGATGTTTTCAATCATTTGAATCAGACTGGGAATGAACTCATCCTCGTCACAGCGTTTTCCGGTCGTCATTAACTCATCATAGTCACTCATTACACCATTGGAGACATTATTGACAATAGCATGAATATAGTTGAGCTTCCCATGGATGTTATTAACCGATGCGGCCAGATCGCCATAGATACCTAAATAGTTCCCTTCCACTTTGGCTGAAAAATCATTGATGTAAAGGCGATGGACGACTTCCCCGGTTTCAGTTAAAGCACCCAGGCCGTCAATGCAGGCGTTAATATTACTTTTAAGATCATTGAAATCACCTTTATATTCAGTGGTGATTTTTGGTGGAATCACACCGTTGCCGATGCGTTCAATGGCCTTATTGGCAACCTTGAGGGGTTTAACAAAGGTATTGATGACATTGTTTAACGATAGAATCATATCTTTGTAAGATCCGGTGTATTCATTGGTGTTACCACGATAGTTAAGTTGACCTTCTGAAGCGGCATTGCCAAATTTTACGATGGCATCATGAATTCTGTTCATTTCTTTCAGCACCGCAATCATTGAATAGCTGATCACATCATCTTCGGATCGAGGAATGATGGCAACGTCAAAATCACCCTGAGCCATCCGCTGCGCCGCATCATCCAAGCTGATATTGTTTTGAATCATGGTTTCAAACGACCGCATTAAATCACCAATTTCGTCATCGGTGGTCATGTCAATGTCGACATCAACCTTGCCCACTGCAACCTGATCGGCCACAGCTTTGAGCCTGATAATCGGTTTGGCAAACTTTTGTGCCATGGCATAAGCAGCGATGCCGCCAATTAAGATAATAACCACTGAACTTAACAGGATCTGATTTCTCAGATTCGTGATTGAAGCCATAACATCGGTATTGGCCGGGTTTGTTAACGCTGATGCGCTCAGATTGATGGTAATAATCCCTAGAGATAACACCGCCAATACAATTAGCGAAACAGTAAACAGCAGCAGTTTTGTGGTTATCCGCGATTTGTGGTGAGCGCTAGCCGGAATGCGTTCAGCCGGATGGGCAACAATTTCCTGGGCAGCTCCAATAACAGGTTCGGTTTTCGGTTCTAAAATCGGTTTTTGATTTTCGTTCATAATAACCCCTTTCAACTGTAATCCTTTGCTTTGCCCTGAAAAAAAATTCACTAAAATTCAAAACTTCTATTCGGGGTCTTTTAATAAAATATCAATGATTACCTGTGTTAAAAAATATACAAGCGGTATTATTATATCCCTTTTCACTGCAAATATCTACTGTTTAACAACTAAGATTTACTATAAATTTTTACCATAAAATTCGGCTGAGACATTAAAATAACCGCTCCCGGTCTTCGTCGCACATAAAAAAAGTGCTCCTTGGATTGCATTAAGCAATTCAAGGAGCACTTTAAGCTTTTACCGGTTATATCCGGGTCGAGACAGGTTAACATTTTTTCTAGTATTTATCCATATCAAAATCCATATCAATGATTGGCTGGGCTGGTGGTGGGCTGACCGGTTTCTCTGGTTTAGAAACCGTCGCTTTACTGCTGATGCTTTGTGTTTTGGCATCCTTAATTTTAAAGGTATCGACCATTTGTTTCAGCATTTCGGCCTGGCCGGACAGCTGTTCACTGGCAGCAGCGCTTTCTTCGGCAGTGGCGGAATTGGTTTGAACCGCCGTGGAAACCTGTTCGATCCCCTGGGTGATCTGAGCGATTTCCGATGCCTGATCGTTGGAAGCCTGGGCGATACTTCCGACCAGATCAGTTACTTTTTCAATTTCATGTAAAATTTCTTTCAGGCTTTCTTCGGTTTGGTTAGCAATCTCGGTTCCGGCTTCGACTCTATCAATCGAGCCTTCAATCAGACCGGTCGTTTCCTTGGCGGCTTCGGCACTTCGGGCGGCCAGGCTTCTGACCTCTTCGGCAACCACGGCAAAACCTTTGCCATGCTGGCCGGCCCGGGCTGCTTCAACGGCAGCGTTCAAGGCTAGAATATTGGTCTGGAAGGCGATGTCGTCAATGACTTTAATGATCTTGGAAATGCTTTTTGATGACTCATTGATGTCTACCATGGCAGTGACCATCTTGTTCATCTGGGTATTCCCCACTTCGGCATTAGATCGGACCCGCATGGCCAGATCGTTGGCTTCGTTGGCATTCATGGCGTTTTTCTTGGTTTCTCCCGCCACTTCTTCAATCGAGGCAGTGAGCTGCTGGATCGCACTGGCCTGCTCGGTGGTACCCTGGGACAAGGCCTGACCACCATCGGAAATCTGATGAGAACCAATTTCAACCTGTCCGGCGGCAATGTTGATATCTGTCATGGTGGCACTGAGACTGGTGGTGATATCATTCAGGGCTGTTTTAATCGCCTGGAAGTCGCCCAGATAGTCATCCGTGATGTGCTGATCCAAGTTGCCCCGGCCGATTTCTTCCAGAGTATGGGTGATTTCATCCACATAGCGTTTGAGGAACGCCACCGTCTGGTTCATACTGTCCTTGATAATGGTGTAATCTCCCCGATACTGACCCACCATTCCGGTGTTCAGGTTCCCCTGCGCCAGTTCATTTAACGTCGCCGATGCTTCCTGAACCGGTGCGACCACTGCATCCAGCGTCGCATTGACCCCATCGACAATCCGGGCAAAGTCGCCCTGGTGTTTACTGGCGTCGGCCCGGGTGTCAAGCTTACCGTCAATGCCTGCCTGGGCCAGCATGGTGGCATCATTAATCAGATTGCCAATGGCTCTTTTTACATTCGCTAAACTTTTACCAATTTCATTAAATTGGGCACTGACCTCGGTGGTATATTCATCACCTGCTCCGACAGCCATATCAAAAGCGACATCCCCCTGAGATAGCAGAATCAGGTTGTTTTCTAACCGTGTCACTTCATTTTTTGTATAGTCGCTGACCCGGATCATTGACGTCAGATCGGTGACCACTTCAACAAAACCGACATTTTCGCCTTTGGCATTCTTGAGGTAGGCGGTGTCCTGCTTATTGCTTTTGCCACACCATTCAAAAAAGCTTTCGGTTAAACCCTGATCAACCAGTCGGCGAATCCCACACCCTTCGGTTCGACAGATATCTGCCCCAGCATTGTAGCAGTCCATACCACGAGCTGAATCCCGGTCTTTAATGACATTACCATCGATCATATTGGCTTCGAAAGGTTTGTTCATAAAGGTCCATTTCATGTTATTATCGGTGACATGAATGGGGAATGGCACCGCATCAATAATCGCTTCATACCAGACCATTTTATCCACCACTGTATCCAGGGTGGCATTGACCCCTTCAACCACTTCTTTATAACCACCGTTAAAGGCCTCGGCATCCCCTCGGGTATCCCATTTACCGTTAATGGCAGCCTGAGACAGCATGGTTGCCTCAGCAATCAGGCTCCTAATGGTTTCAATGGTCGTTTTAAGTGCCGGTGCGATTTCATCCTGAGGATCACGGAGTTCAATATTGGTCGAGACATCCCCTTCGGCAATCTGATTCATGGTCGCAATGACGACGTTTTGAAGATCATCGGACAAACCATCCATGGTATCCGCCATTTGCCCGATTTCGTCCCGGGTACCCATGTTTAAACGCCCACTCAAATGCCCCAGGCGCATTTCTTTAATCATGTTCTCAGCTTTTTTTAGCGGCCGACTGATGACCATACTCAGTAAAAGACCCAGCACGATGGCAAAAATAATCGCCGCTACGATAATAATTGTCATAGTCGTGATCGCCTGATTGGCCAAATCTAAATTGGCTTGGGCATTTTGACCGGCTTTTTCAACTTTTAAACCGACCACTTTATCCAGAGCATTCTGGACATTCGCCGAAGCAATATATGCTGAGCCGCCTTCTCTCATCAGAGCCAACGCTTCGTCATTCTTATTTTGCAAACCAAGATCTTTGACCTTATCGAATTCGGGATCCATTGCTTTCCGGGCATCAACAAATTCCTGAAAAGCTGCTTTGACGACATCAGAATGTTTTTTTTCCTGGAACGATAGAATGAGTTCATCGATTCTTTTGTTATTGGCATCAAAGAGATCAATGTTTTTCTGATTTTCCTTGGGATCATTTTCTAAAATTATGTCCCGGACATTCGCACGCAACTTCTGATATGCAATGCCAATTTCTCCCAGTTCAGAGACCGGAACCGTCATGTTTTCATATGAATCCTGACTTGCTTGTTCCAAGCTGTTAATGTTTGTTATTCCGATATACCCCACAATACCCACCACAAGTGCCACCAGAATAAAGCCGGCCAATAGCTTTGTTCTGATTTTCAAGTTATAAAACCATTTCATTTTCAAAGTCCTCCTGCTTTATTTTAATTTCGTTTTTGGGGAGCTCTCTTTAAATCCTCCTCTTTATAATTTTTGATTTTTTCGGGGTTTTTCTTTAGATCAACAGTTACCGGACCTACTGCCTGATCTGCGCAAGCATTAGAACGATGTGCTTCGAACCGGTCGCTGATACGTTTAATACCCTTTTTAAATCGAATATATCGTTTACATACTCTCATTTTGATGTTTTTCAACAAAAGATGCTTTTTCCCCTCGTCTCAATGCACTGGTTTTGCAACTTGTCTAAGTGATTATTATTTAGCGCTTAGACAATCTTCTGAAGCATAAAACAATTCGAATCCGGAGACTGTATCGCTCCAGAAACCTTCCGTAATAAAGAAACGAATCTCCAATAAAAAAACAGCGGCTCAAGGCTCGCTGTTTTTTAGGATTATCCTCATATAACAAAATACTGATTCCAGCTACTTGGCAGAAAACTCAGCGTTGACTTAGCGATCAACATAATTTATGTCACTTTTGATCCATTACTTTATTTGATGCACTGCAATTTGAGGCTAGTATTTGTCCATATCATCGTCCAAATTGATGGTAACTTCAGACGAACGTGAAGTACTGGTTTTCACTGGTTCAAAAACTGTTGCTTCTCTTATTGAACCTTGTCTTTTCGAATTTTTGATTTTAAAGGCGTCCACCATTTGTTTGAGCATTTCGGCCTGGCCGGACAGCTCTTCACTGGCGGCGGCGCTTTCTTCAGCCGTGGCGGAATTGGTTTGAACGACCTCCGATACCTGCTCGATCCCCCGGTTGATCTGGGCGATTTCAGAGGCTTGGGCGTTAGAGGCCTGGGCGATGCTGCCCACCAGATCGGTCACTTTTTGGATTTGATTCAGAATCTCTTTGAGGCTTGCTTCAGTCTGATCCGCAATTTTCGTACCGACACTGACCCTGTCAATCGAGCCTTCGATCAAACCGGTCGTTTCCTTGGCGGCTGCGGCGCTACGGGCTGCCAGGCTTCTGACTTCTTCGGCGACCACGGCAAAACCCTTACCATGCTGACCGGCCCGGGCTGCTTCAACAGCGGCGTTCAAAGCCAAAATATTAGTCTGGAAGGCGATGTCGTCAATAACTTTAATGATCTTGGAAATGCTTTTTGATGATTCATTAATGTCAACCATCGCGGCGACCATCTGATTCATCTGATCATTGCCCACCTCCGCATTACTTCGAACCTGCATGGCTAAGTCGTTAGCTTCATTGGCATTGATGGCATTTCGCTTGGTTTCCGCGGCTACTTCTTCAATCGAAGCGGTCAGTTCCTGAATCGCGCTGGCCTGTTCGGTGGTTCCCTGGGACAAGGCCTGACCGCCATCAGAAATCTGCTGGGACCCCATTTCAACCTGACTGGCGGCGATGTTAATATCGGACATGGTGGTGCTGAGATTGGTGGTGATGTCGTTCAGAGCTGTTTTGATGGCCTGGAAGTCGCCCAGATAGTCTGCAGTGATGTGCTGGTCCAGGTTTCCATGGCCGATTTCTTCCAAAGTATCAGTGATTTCACTCACATAGCTTTTGAGGAAGTCGACGGTCAGATTCATGTTGTCCTTGATAATGGTGTAATCGCCCTGATAGGCACCCACCATCCTGGTGTTTAAGTTCCCCTGGGCCAGTTCGTTTAAGATCGCCGATGCTTCCTGAACCGGTGCCACCACAGCATCAAGCGTCGCATTGACGCCGTCAACAATCCGGGCGAAATCGCCCTGATGTTTGCTGATATCCGCCCGGGTATCAAGTTTTCCTTCAATACCGGCCTGAGCTAGCATGCCAACATCTTCAACCAGTCCATTGATTGATTCCACACATTGATTGACTGAATGGCCAATCGTCCGAAATGTTTCGTATGTTGTCTGAGTATCCGCATCATAGTCGGCAAGCTCAATTAAAACATTGGTATTCCCCTGGGAAAGTTTGGTCAGTTCAGTCACCAGCTTTTGGGTTTCATTTTGCTGATAGTCCGAAATTTTTATCATCCGCCGTTCTTCTTTCCGAATAGCTGTCTGATCGGTTATGAATTCCATCGCGCCAATGGTTTTACCGGAACGATCAGTGATCGGTACCCCAGTATATGAAATATCAAGATCCAAACCATTTGGGTGAGCATCCGTTTCGCCAGTTGCGGTATGACCCGTGCGCATCGCTCTGGTGCAGGCACAGTTCTCAGAATGGCAATCGGATGTCTTAAAAAGACTGTGACAAGGCTGACCCAGGGCTTCTTTTTTAGCAAGTCCCACAACCTGAGCTGCGGAATCATTCAAATAGAGAATATCGAAGTTATTATTAATGATTAAAACCGGGTTTGGCATGACATTAATGTAGCCAACCAGCGTATCCAGTATATCATTGACCCCTTCAACAATATCTTTGAAACTGCCATTAAAGCCATCTGCCGTACCTCTCGTGTCCAAACGTCCTTCCACGGCAGCTTGGGACAACAGGGTCGATTCGGCAATCAGGTTTCGGATGGTTTCGATGGTCTTTTTAAGTGCCGGTGAGATTTCGTCCCGGTCATCCTTAACGTCAATCATCGCCGAAACATCGCCTTCAGAAATCTGGTTCATGGTAGCAATCACTACATTCTGTAGATCATCGGCCAATCCATCCATCGCCATGGCCATCTGACCAATTTCATCGCGGCTACTCATATTCAGGCGTTCACCCAAATGACCCTGACGTATTTCTTTGATCATATATTCCGCTTTTTTAAGCAAGCGGCTGATGACCATTCTGAGAAAAAAACCCAGGGTCAGAGCTAACAGAGCGCCAATAACCATGAAGATCGTCATGGTTGTCACAACGCTATTTGTCTGGCTGTGATTGGCCTCAGACAGTTGTTTACCATCCTCCACCGTCATATCATGAATTTTTCCCAGGGCATCCTGTTCAGCCTGCGAGGCAATCCCGGCGCTTCCGGTAGGTGCGATCCGGGCAAGGGCTTCTTGATCCTGATTCTGGCTGGCCAGGGCCATCACCGCATCCAACTCTGTCGCATATACCTTCCGGGAATTGAGAAACTGCTGATACAATTGTTGCATCTCATCGTCAAGAATATTCTGTTCAAAGTTCTCGGACATTTGGGAGATTTTATTGCAGCTCGCAGCAATTTTATCGGCATTCGCCTGAATGATTGCGGGATCATTGGCAATGATCATATCTCTGACATAGCCATTGATCTTCCCGAACTCAATGCCCATATTCCCGCTTGCCGAGGTTGGCAGTGTCACATGTTCATACAGTTTCGTGCTGGATTCATCCAATGCTTTAATGTTCGTGATCCCCACATAGCCCACAATACCGACAATGACTGTTACCAGTATAAATCCGGCTAAAAGCTTTGTTCTGATCTTCATGTTGTAAAACCATTTCATTTTTAAAATCTCCTGTCACATTATTTAAATTATAATTATTCTAATCTTTCCTTGTTTAATAATCAAGTTGATTTCCACATGTTTCTGTAAAAAACATGTTAACTCGTGCTTTTATTTCAAACTTATTGATCAAAAGAAATAAAACGATCCTAATCGGCATCAGTAGCCGTCTGATTTTACTGATGATTGGGATATGCAGGTATTAAATAGCGTCAACTGAAAAAAGCAGCGACTCAAGGTTCGCTGCTTTTATCAAAATTAATCAGACCGATTTATAGACCTTCCCGGCCTTCATCACAAAATCCACCATTTCCATCACGGTGATGTCTGCAAAAGGATTGCCGGCAACGGCGATGATATCCGCTTTTTTGCCCGGGGCCAGCACGCCGAGATCATCCCGCCTCAGCATTTCGGCGGCCACACTGGTGGCGGCTTTCAAAGCCCGCACCGGGGTAATACCATTGATCACCATTTCCCCAAACTCCCGGGCGCCGGTGACGCCGTAGTCGTGGAGTCCCAGATCGGTGCCAAACACCAGTTTGACCTCGCTGTTGGCAAAATTGGCGGCTGTTTCCAGCAGGGTGTCCTTGTATTTGCGGACCTTTCTTTTCGCTGCCGGGGTAGCACCGGAGGTGACCCAATATTGATCATCATCAGCAAACCGGGCTCCGCGAACCACCGCATAGTGGGTGAGGATCACAAAAACGCCTTTTTCGGTAATCAGATCAATCGTCTCTTGCGATGCCAGACTGCCATGCTCAATCGATCGCACCCCGGCTGTCACGGCCATTTTCACGGCTTCATCGCCCATCACATGGGCGGCCACCGGGCGGTCCTGCTGGGCAGCGGTTTCCACCAGAACATTCATCTCTTCCTGGGTATAGGCCACATAAACCGGGTCATCCGAGGGGCTGGAAAATCCGCCGGAAGCGGCAAACTTAATCCAGTCGGCCTCCCACTTGATTTCGTTTCTGACGGTGCTGCGGATCTCGTTTGGCCCGTCCGCCAGACAGTTCTGGGTGGCATTACAAACCGGATTAAGCAGGGTGGTCAGATCCATATGGCCGCCTCGGGGCGAAATCATATGACCTGAGGTGATTAGCCGGGCGCCTTCGATCAGGCCGGAATCAACCGCATGTTTGATATCCTGAATGGTGTAGCCGGTCACATCCATATCGCCGCAGTCCCGGACGGTGGTAAAACCGTTGTTCAGGTGGATTTTCAGGGCCTCGGCACCGTAAAGCGCCTTGGCTGCTGAGGAATAGCTCCAGAACCCGCCGGGCAGTTCGGACCGCGAGGTAATGTGCACATGGGCGTCGATCAGACCCGGCATCACCAATTTGTCGCCCAGATCGATCCGCTCGGCCCCCGGGGGTGCCGCTACGGTGCTGCCGATTTCCTGAATCACGCCGTCTTGAACTAAAATTTCCCGGGGACCGACTGGCGCATCGGTCAGCCCATCCCAAAAATTGCCTGCTGAAATTACTGAAACTGTCATAAATGTTTTCTCCTTTTTTGTTATGGTTGTTTTGTCCAGGTGTGTGTGTTGGAATCATAGGTGTAGGTGCCACCGATCTTGTTATAGGCAGTTATAAACCCTGCTGAATTGTTGGTTCCCATGGTTTGTAAAGCGGCAGAGATTGTGACACCGGCCGGGATGTTCGTGATGGTCGTTAAGTGGCAAGAGAAAAAAGCTGCATTGGCAATGGTTGTCAATTGTGAACCCGCAGCAAATTCTACGGAGGTAAGTGTACCACAACTATCAAAAGCATTCTTATCGATGATTGTGACATTCTTAGGAATCGCGATGGTACTTAGGATAAAACAGCCTTTAAAAGCGCTATCGCCTATGGTTTTCAATAGTGAATCCGCAGCAAACGTCACGGTGGCAAGTTTTGGACAATAATAAAACGCACTTGCACCAATGGTTTCGACATTCTTAGGAATCTCGATGGTGCTTAGGTTTTCACAGCCTTCAAAAGCACGGTCATCAATGGTTTGCAGAGTTGAAGGCGTTGTAAATGTCACAGCGGTAAGGTTTTTACAATTTTCAAACGCACTCGTGCCAATGGCAGTGACACTGGCGGGAATGGTCACAACGCCGCCGGGCCCAGAGTAGGCGGTGAGCACCCCATTAGTTATTCTAAACTGATCCTTGGCATTATACACAGCCGTAATCGTTGTTGATTTTTTGTCACTATCAATGGTTTGCGTGACCGTATCGGCTCCTGTCACCGTAAAGGCCGGACTGCCGGTAAACCCATAGCTCGGCTTGGCGTCCAGGGTGATGGTGGCGGTATAGGCTTTTGTGCCGTCAAATTTTTCATCGGTGGCGACAGGGGTACTGTCCCCATCTTTCCAGCTCACCGTCCCGGTATACTGGTCATCGGTGATGGCTGTCACCGGTGTTTCGCCGTTAAACGGCACCTTAACTGCGTCAAGTTCCAGTTTTGTAACTGGATTATAGGTCACCGTCACTGCACAATCTGCAGTTTTACTAACATCTGTTGTGGTAACCGTAATCGTAGCTGTTCCTATTGTTTTTGCTGTGACCTTTCCGGTATTGTCCACCGTGGCAACTGCTTCATTTCCGGATGACCAGCTAACTTCTTTATCGGTAGCATCGGTCGGTGCTACCGTGGCTGCTAACTGGGTAGTGGCACCTATGTTAACCGTGGCTGTTGTCGGATTGACTGAAACACCCGTCACCGATTGGGGGGTTGTCACCGATACCGTATTGGAAACCCCGGGGGTTGTCCCTCCGGTCACCAGCAGTCTGAAATCGTAGGCTGTCAGGGATGTGAGTCCGGTGATCGTCGCCGTGGTGGAATTTCCATCCAGTGATGCTGTGGCGGTCGAATCGCTCCAACTCGTCCCAGCAGTTGGTTTCTGTTGCACTTTTACCGATGTCGCCCCGGTTTGAGCCGGCCAGCTAAAAGTCGCTGTGTTATCAGAAGCCGCGGTTCTGGCAAAGCTGTCTGTCGAAACCGGCACCGTAATACTGAGTGTATAGGTTTTCGGCAATTTTCCCGGTTCCCGATTGACGATCGTAATGGCTGTTTCGCTGTTATAACTGACCGCAATCGGTTGAGCGATTTGCGCTCCGCTGGCGACCACCGTATCATTCACGGTTATAACACTGCTGCCGTTACCCAGGGCTGTAACAAAGATGCCTTCCACATCATTGTCCACGGTGACGTTGGGGTAGTTGTAGGTGTTTGCTGAAAAGGTAAAGTTACCTACTGCCGGGCTGAGGGCAATACCCGTCAGGTCGGCAGATGCTGCCTGGGTGAAAGTCGCAGTGGTGATAGCACTGTTATTATAGCCCGCCTGGATCGCCATAGCCTTGACGGTCAGGGCATGATCAATGAGAATCGACGCCGTTTCGTCGAATATAAATAGTGTGCCCTGAGCACCGACTGCCATCGATGGGTCAGACCCATCGGTGGTGAAGCAGATGCAGTCCGCCCCTGGTGAGGAAATGGTCACCGTAGTCGGAAAGGCAACTGCCCCGGTCGGGCTGATGACTGGCTGTGATTGAGTGCCTGGTGGCGGGGCTGACGGGGCTGGCGAGGGCGCTATGAACCGCGGAGTCGCAACTCCTGGTGCCACGGTAAAATCACCCGGACGGGTTGCAAAGCTGGCGCCATCGGCCTGAATATCCGCATGTTGGATCGTTCCCGACCCCGAGAAAGTCGCTCCATGTCCTTGAATAATCACGTTTTGGATCGTTCCTGAACCCGCGAAAGTCGCTCCCGGTCCTTGAACAACCAAGTTTTGGATTAAAGCCGTCGATGAGCTTACGACTCCACAATTTGATGCCCCTGTTTGAACCGTGAGCTGTTGCACTTGGGAGCCTGGTGCTAAAGAGACTTGCGTGCCTGATGTCAGTAAAGTAAGGCTACCAATGGCGCCGCCAACGCCAAATCCAGCGGAAGACCCGCTACCGAGACCGGCAGAGGCAGATATTTGCATCGGTGAACTCGCTTCTAATCCCCCACTTGGAACGGTTGCCGTGAACTGTGTGCCGCCTGACGAGCAAAATGTGAATGGTTGCGACGGACTTCCGGTAATACTGACACCCGTCCCCTCCGACATTCTGGTAAAATATGCGATATAAATATCTTCAAGTCCAGTTGTCATGGAACCTACTGTTTCTTCGGTAGTAATTTGGTCTTCATTAATCGTATCGGCTGAGATTTCTTCAGCCTTTTCAGCGACTTGTTCTGTACCGATATACAGATCGCCATTGATGTGAAGATTCCGGAGCGTTATCCCATCCGCTTTAACGATCACGTCGCCATTGATCACCTGGGTGCCGGTTGCCGGCCCATAAGTGCCGGCTTTGTCATAAACCACTGGCGCCGCTTTTTTCGCCAGTCCGTCATAGGCTTGCTGGATAGCAGCTGTGGCTTTATTTACTTCAATCTGGCTATTGTCGGCTGTTACTGCATTGTCGGCCAGGGACTTTTGTAAAGTTTCCCAGGACGAAGCGATATAGTCGGTTTCCACGGTCTTTCCGATGGCTGTCAGCAACGCCTGATAAGCAGTTAAGTCGGTTTGGTTTTTGACGACTTTCACCAGCAAAGCTTCCAGCCGTAACGAACTCCCCACGGTTCCCAGCTGCTCGCCGTCTTTGATCCATTGGTTTTCGTCTTCAGGCAGATTGCCAATATTCTGGACATGACCCCGATACAAGGCGCTGTAGCCGGGATAGGGTTGTCCGGTGGCGTCGGTCAGCACGATTTCTATCGCTTCAATCCGCAGGCTTTCGCCCCGGGTGCCGGCATAAGCCCCATCTTTGGGCCAGGTGGTGGAATCCGTTTCGTTATAAAGCCAGCCCTTGTTCTGAACATGGACGTTATAGCGCAGCTCCATTCCATCGGGAATGGTTCCGGCGAGTTTGATTTCAAACCCCTCAATCCGTTTGGACTGGCCCTCGGTGCCGATGATTTCCGGACTGTCCACCCAACTGCCGTCAGTGGGATAATCCCCCAAATCCTGGATGTGCCCGCGATAGGCCACCCCCACCGGGTTATTTGCAGCCAATACCGTTGCCGGCAGACATAGCAAAAACAGTGTCATAAAGGCACACCAGCAAATAAGCTTACTTTTCATGATTGTTTCTCCGTTCGATCTTTATCAATATTTAATCAGGTAATTCATCTTACCATTGCAACTAACCTTTGTCCATTATCAAAAGGCGTATTTTAAAGGACAAAAAGGCGTATTTCTATAAAGACTGCACACAAACAAGCCATCCGACAACAGACAAACCCCACCGCTTGAGACTGGGGGGTTGAAAAAAGAGACCCCAAAGGATCTCTTAGTCTGTCGGTAATCTACTGGCGGATCTGCCAACAAGCCGACTTTATAAGCTGGCTGGCTTCAGATTTACTGCTAACCTTTTTGTTATTCGCTCTTCACCAGCTTAATCCGAATCCCTTCCAGCCGCAGGCTCAGGGCCGATGTGCCAGCGGTTTCACCGGATTTAAACCAGCTGCTGCTGTCGTTTTCGTCTCGCAGCCAGCCCTGATTCTGCACATGAACATTGTACAAAAGGGTATAGCCGGGCAGATTTTTCAGGGTCAGACAGATGTTTTCCAACCGCAGGCCTAATCCAGTCGTTCCGGCTTCGGTGCCCATGGCAAAGGGTCCCAGATTGCCCTGATTCTGCACATGGACTTCAGTGTCAATCGTTGCGCCAGCCGGAACATCGCCGGTCAGCTCCACTTTCAGAGCTTCCAGCCGTTTGGACTGACCGTAAGTTCCCGATAGGTTTCCATCGGTGGTCCAGTCATTTTCCCAGCCGTAGTCCTGAACATGGGTCTGGTACTGGACGCCGATGGCTGCGGCCGGACTGTCACCAATGACCACGTTAATGGTGGTATCGGCGTAGTTTTCCATGCTCACCAGCACGGTAATGGTAGCTGTCAAGGCTGTCGTTTCCGCCGACGCCGTGACCTGTTCCCCACTGGCTGATAGCGGGTTGAGGAACCCATAGGTGAGGTGTCCCAACTGATCAATGGTGGGTGGTCCACTTAAAATACCCCTGGGATCACTAAATGGCCCCAGCCGGAAATGGGTTTCGCCCCGGTTTGCCGGCAGCAGCGTGCCCAGATCGGTTGAGCCAGACTGCTGGCCCCCGGTAACCGGAAGGCTAAGCTCGGGGATGACCGGTGCTTCGTGTTTCTCAACCAAAACCGTGGTTTGGGTGGTGTAGTCCTGATAACCCGGACAAGTGATTTTAAGATAAACCTTGTGTTCCCCAGCATTTTCCATGGCCGGCGGCGTGGTGGTAAAGGTGATCCCGTCCAGACTGTAATAGATGACCGAACCAGCCGGAGCCCCGGTGATGTCCACGGCCAGATTACCAGAGGGATCAAAGGTAATGGTACCAGGATTGACAGTGATGCCCGGCATTACCGGCGTTGCCGGTGGGGTGTAACCGCCACCACCGCCCCCAGAACTGTTTGCATTAACCGTCAGGGTTCCGGGAGTATAGGAAAGGAGGTAATTATCACTAATGGTACCGCCACTGGGAACAATCGGATAGGTTCCGGTAATCCCTTTGGTACTATCATTTTTTAAATAGGTGCAGTTAAATACCACATTGGTCAGGAACTCACCCGAAACCAGCCCGTCAGCGTTAAACTGATAAACCGGTGCCTCGGCCCCGACGTTGATGGTATCGCTTTGGGCCGTGACCGTTACCGGCTGCTGGCTGATGGAAAATGGAATCGCCGTCGAACTACCGGTATAATCCAGATTACCGATTGGCACGGAAATCACTAGCTGGTAGGCACCGGCATTTTTCGGCGCCACCGCATTGCTGTAGCCCTTACCATCGGTGCTGGTATAGAGATAGGTTAGATTGGCAATAGCAACAGCATCCGACGTTCCGGCTTTTTTAATCACCGGAGCTGCGTCCAGCGCAATCGGCTGGCCGTTATAGGCTCTGCCCGTGATGCTGCCACTGATATCAACCGGGGTTCTGACCTTCAGGACCAGATTGTTCCCATCCTTGGCGATATTGTAGCTACTGTTGTCGGATGAAAAATAAGCCAGATAGGATGATGCATCCATCACTGGTGCTCCCAGAACAGCTACAATCACCGGAATCCCTGGGGTGGGTACCACATTGTCGCTCCCCGAAAAGGTCAATAGTGAAACTCCAATGTCAGCACCGTTGGTTAATGTCCCATTGACAGCGACTGGCGTTTTAAAATCAGTTGTGTACATTAATCCCATATTAACAGGGGTTCCGCCGGTTGCTGTATAAACGCCGCCTGACTGGCTGATGGTTCCACCGACGGTATTTCCAGTGACCACCGGATTGCCGCTGATATTAAAGGTGCTTTCTGAGACTTTGCTGGGGAGCAGTCCTCCAGCAGTGTTACCATCTGTATTTGAGCCAGTGGCATTATTTCCGGTGACAGTTCCCCCAGCTAAGGAAAGCTGACTCACGATGCTGTAAGACTGACCGATCCCGCCACAATAATTGCCCTGATTGCCGGTAATGGTGCCACCGGTCATGGTCATTTTCCATCCGGCATCCACGCCACCAGAATAAGTCCCCTTATTGCCAGCGATCACCGCCGTATCAGATAAAATAAGGGTACCATAATTTTTAATTCCACCGGTACCAGAAGAAACATCAGGAGTATTCTGATTACCATCAATCCTACCGCCTGAAATATTCAAGATAGTTTTGTCAACAGCGGAGGGAAAACCGTAATTGTATATCGCCCCTGCCTCACAACCGTAATTTCCAGTAATGGATCCGCCATCCATATTGAAGGTTGCCGTTTTATCTACCGCTGCTGGATGATTATAGACCGCAACTATGAGGTCTGAATATACGCCGCCATATGCATTATTCTGGATTATCACGCCACTGTGCATATTAAAAGTACCCTGATTATTGACAATCGAGCGCGTGGTTGAGATCTCCGTATAATTAGTTCCCCGCCCCAAGATCGGATCAACAGTGCCTGTCCAGACCGCACCGCCATCCAGAGTCAGGGTGTTGGCATCCGTGCCACCGATGGTGCCAAGGGTCAGGTTCCCCTCATTCGTAACGGTAACCATGTCACTACCTGCCAGACCACTCCCCCGGGTAATTTTATTGTTGCCATCGGAAAGCAGGGTAACGGCTTTGCTGATGGTGATTGGGTCAGTCAAGGTCAGGTTTTTGTTTAAGGTGATGGTACCGCCGGTGGTATTATTATTGCAGGCGGCAATGGCCTCTGCCAGCGTCCCGCTGTCAGTCGTCCCGCCAGTCGTTAATACCCAGCTGGCTTCTGGTTTGTCCGTCACCGTCACCGTAACGGTATTGCTTCTGGTGGTAGCGGTGATACCACTGGCATTCGTCGCCGTGACCAGGCAGTAATAATAATAGCTCCCCGGCACCGATTGTGAAACCATACTGGCGTTGTCAACTGCTGCTGTGCTGATTGCCGTCCCGCCAAGCGTGGCACTATTCATTTCCAACTGATACCACTGATAGCCCGTTACCCCAGTGGCCGTCAGGTTGAGGGTAAAGTTTTCACCGTCAAAGGCAGACTGGTCCGTTGGCTGAGTGTTTATTGGTGGTGCTGACACCACCGTATAACCACCGGAATCAAAGACCGGGTAGCCGCTGTTTTTAGCGGCGTCTACCTTCCAGGTTGAATTGCCAGTCGCCCCGATATTCAAAGCATCCGCCAGGGCATACGTGCCGGTTGTACCTAATCCTAATCCTGATCCTGTTGTATTGATGACCGCCTGTCCTTGCTCTGCCGTAAAGAAACCGCAAGCCGTTACAGATGTTGGCGGTGAACTATAGCTTCCACCAACCGCATTTTTATTAACTGAAACTCCATGATTTGTCAGTGTCAGAGAACCCAGCCAGTAGCAGGAAGACACATTCACTGTACCAAAACTTAGACTATCAATTTTACCAACCACTGTCCCGGCACTGACTTCGGGTGTGCTGAAGCCGCCTTTATTCGCTTGAATACTGCCGGTGTTGTAACAATTTTTGATAACCGTTGAGGTTGAATAAATATCGTCATTCCTGGCAGAACCGACAATCCCCCCGGCATAAGATTCTGCACTGCTACCGCCTTCATTCAAAGCCCCGGTATTATAGCAATTGGCAATATTTGCAGCATACTCTAAATTCGCACAAATGCCCCCGACGCCTTCGTTTATCGCCGTCACAGTACCCGTATTGAATGTGTTTGTAATTGAACTCATTGAGGAGCAATATCCGGCAACGCCCCCCAGATTTTTACTGCCAGTGACCGGTGCGCAATTTTCACAATCAATGACTGAACTGTTTCCAAGCCATCCTGCTATTCCGCCAACAGTATCCCCACTTGTTCCATCAATCAATCCTTCATTGCGGCAATTCTTGATAGTCCCACCGTTTGACAAGCCTACGATGCCACCGGCGCTGCTTAAGCTGCCGCTGATTGCCACCTGACTGCAGCAGTTTTCAATGGTTGCAGGGGTGAAAATAACACCCGCGATGCCGCCAACAATATCAATTGAATTTACAGCAGTGATACTACCGGCAACGGTCAGATTTTTGACAGTCCCCGCAGTTACAGATCCAAACAGCCCCTGGTAGTTAGTTGATGCACTGATATCAAGATTCTTGACCGTATAACCCTGGCCGTCAAAAACCCCTTTGTATGGTTCAACATTGATACCAATCGGCGTCCAGCTGTCCCCAGAAGTCGCACTACAAACACTGCTCAAATCAATATCACCGGTCAGTTTGGCATTAGTGGACAAGCTGGCTGGTACTGGAGGAGTTGCTACCGCATCACCGGTATCCAGAATCACCGTAACCACGGAAGGTGCAACCGTCTTGTTGACAATTCCGGCAAAGGTTTGCAGCTCGGTCGCCGTGCTGATGGCATAATAACCATTTTTTAAGTCGTTTGCATCTTCACAGATATAACGCATGTTTTCCTGCGGAATGACATTAATGCCCACCTGATAAACCGATGCATGGACCGGCGTTGCCCCCCATATTAGCATCAGCAGGGTAGCG
>JAKLQL010000246.1 GCA_022013395.1 Acetobacterium sp. | reverse complement strand
TCCGCTTTGAACCGGCTTGGCTGGTGTTGGATCAGACTAGATTTTGTTAATGGCTTTAACCGGGTAGGCTTCAATATACCCTCGGTAGCCCATGGGTATCAACTGAAATCGCGGTGCTGCTTCCGGCGCCCACTGGTAGCCGTAAACGGTTGGATCAAACCGTTTAATATGCTCCCAGATCGCATTAATTTCGGTCATAAAATTAGTATCATCATAGGGTTCACCCTGAAACACCATCATCGTGGTGGGCGGCAGCTCAATTAGCTCATAACCGTCGGGAATGACATTGGCATAATCCAGAGGAACTTCCACCCCCTGTACATACTGTGATGTGCCTTCCCGGATCAGATGCTTGGGCAGCCACATCCCGATGGGTTCATACAGGGCTTCTTTGACACTGGTGAGAACCGACCAGATCCCGCAACCGACTTCTTCACAATAGCCAAAATACTCGGTTGCTTTGACGCCGCGTTTTAACAGCAGCTTCCGGGCGGGTCGTTCAATCACCTGGACAAACACAGTTCGGGAATTTTGCTGTTCGTTCATTAATTGCTCATTCATTTTTTTCTCTCCTTTATGCATGGACTGGTAGGAATCGAAAACTTTCTGAGGCATGAACAATTGGATTGGCGGTGTCTGCCGACCATATTTGCTGGGCGCCATCCCAAATTCCCGAGAAAATGCCCGGGTAAAGCCTTCATGGGAATCAAAGACAAGATCCATAGCCACATCCACAATCTTCATCTCCCCATCCCGGAGCATCAGTGCCGCCTCGGTAAGCCGCAACGCCCGGATATAATCAAAGGGGGCTTTTCCAACCACTTCTTTAAACAACCGTGCGGCATGCCATGGCGAATATCCCGCCGCACCAGCCAATTCTTTTAAAGTAATCTTCCGGTTTAAATTGGTTTCGATATAATCCTGCATCCGTTGCACGGCCTGAAGAATCTGTGCCTCTTCCATTTTTCTCACCTCCCTTATCTATATTCTAGACCATCAAGGAACACATTGCTTGACTGTCCTTGCTAAGTATCCAGGTCATTAAAATATTTTTCATGTCGATCTATTTGATGTTTTCTAAAAAATACGCAGCCCCAACTATTTTCAACCAATACCAGCCGCAACCGATTTGCTTATTTCTTATCAAATTGACTTGACCTGTCTATGATATGGTGATAAATTTTAATAAACAGCATCTAAATTTGGAGGTTACTCAATGGAATGGAGTCAAAATTTCGAACAAAACAATGAGCCGACACTGGATGACATGATCCGATTCGTCAACAATCCCCTCTGGGTTGAACTTCAGAGCTTTATTGAGGACGTTTATCAAATCAAACCGATCATGAATTACAGCCGCTGTTCTGCCCAGAAGGGCTGGAACCTGAAGTATCGCAAAAGCGGAAAATCCCTTTGTGTCCTCTACCCCATGGATAATTATTTTATCGCTCTGGTAGTCATCGGAGACAAGGAACTGACCGAAACTGAGGCGTACCTTCCCCAGGCAAGTAGCGAAATTCAAGCCTTGTTTGCCAAGACC
>JAKLQL010000023.1 GCA_022013395.1 Acetobacterium sp. | reverse complement strand
GGCTATATTCTTTTCAAACTGTTCCCGGTTAAAGCCTAACTTTCGCAGGATGGTTTTAAATAAACTTTCGTCAATCTCTTCACAACGGGCATAGTTGCGCAGATCACCGCAGAGGCAGTCGGTGTCCTGCGGTATATGCGAAATCTTCAGCTGACTGCCCAGGTTCAGGCTGCCATCAAAGCTGACGGGATCGCCCAGAAGCAGTTTGAGCAGGCTGGACTTTCCAGAACCGTTTTTCCCCACAATAGCAATGCGATCGCCCTGATTGATCTCGAAACTGAGATGTTCAAGAACCGGACAGCGGTCATAGAAAATCGACAGATTGTTTGCTGAAGCCAGCCGGTCTTTCTGGTAATAAAGGGGTTTAATCTGAAGTGCATCGGCCCAGTCAATGTTTTTTAGCAGCTTTTCTTTTTCTTGAATACTTTTATGCTGCCGTTTTTCCAGTGATTTGGATCGCTTCATCATTTTTGCTGCCTGATGGCCGATATGTCCCCGGTCCGGACGAAGTCCCGCGACCCGTTGGTTCTTTTTGGATTTTTCAATCTGATTGGACCAGTTTTCAGTTCGTTTAGCCGCTGTTTTCAGTTGGCCGATTTCCTGTTTGAGTTTCTTATTCTGATCCAGCTCAAACTGATCTTGCCGGGCCTTATTAAAGAGCCAGGTAGAATAGTTGCCTTTCTGGACATCGATGTTCAGCTTGTTAATGGATAAAACGTGATCTACACAGCTATCCAGAAAGGTTCGGTCATGAGAAACCAGAATAAATCCGGATTTTTTATTCAAATATGCGCTGACAATTTGACGGCCTTCCAGATCCAGATGGTTGGTTGGCTCGTCGATTAACAGAAACTGATTGGGTTTTAAAAATAAAGCCGCCAGTAATATCTTGGTTTGTTCACCCCGGCTCAGAGTCTCAAAGCTACGGTTAAGCAGTGCGGGGTCAAGGTTCAGCAGTGATAGTTCCCTCAGTAGTTCCCAGGCTTCATAGTTTTCATAAATTGAATTGACAATGATACGGGTAAGCTGAGCAGCATCCGCTATTTCAAACGGAAAATAATCGAAATTGACGGTTGTGGCAATCACTCCCGAATAGTCGTATAGACCCATCAGGAGTTTTAAAAAGGTGGTTTTTCCCCGGCCATTGCGGCCAATAAAGCCTAATTTCCAATTGGTATCAATGGCAAAGGAAACATCTTCAAAAATATTCTCATAACTGTTTTCGTAGTTAAAGGTTAAATGGGATATGCTGATTTGTGACATGGTTGTACCTCCAAAGCAAAGCCCAATCAATGGACTTTGACAAGTAAAAAACCGCAAGAAAATTATCCTGCGGCTCAATCGTGTACAGCACAAAAAATCCCAAAACGTAGGAGTTTGATGATGTTAAAGAGGCAGTGTTTTTCTCGTAATTTTCTTGCTTGAGCGCACCAAAACAAGAGGCCTAACCTCTGAGTTTAAATGTGCTTTCCAATTGTTTGTTAGCAAGATAAATTACGCATCCTCTCGACTCCTTTTCGTATTTTGGTTATAGTCTAACATTTTTTCCTGATAATTTCAATCCCGGAGAACGATTTAAGGCGTTAAAAACGAAACCTGTTCTTCGGTGGATGGACAGACCTTCAGCTTTTCCTTAATCGGTTTACTATAGCTGTTGGACAAGCCAAATGACTTGCGAAGCGGGTTTAATCGGCCGTAGAGTTCGTCTTTATAAACCTTGGGGGCACCGCCTTTTTTATACAGTTCCCAAAGTACTTCATATTTTTCCGGAAAGTTGATCTTAATAAAATCGAAAAAAGCGGGCCGGGTGGCGCCCCGTAGATAAAGTGCTCCGGGAAGTACATAGTCGATCCCGGCATCCTTTCCCGCTTCAAATAAGGCTCGCAGTGTTTCGGAGTCATCCGTCAGGGTCGGAATAATGGGCATCAAGTGATGGCCGATGGAGGCATTGGTTTGTCGGAAGGCTTTCAACATATCGAAACGGGCTCGGGAAGAGACCGCTCCGGGTTCGATTTTTTTTCGAATTGCTTCATCCATCGTAGTAATCGTGGCAGCAACATTGATATAAGTGATGCGGGACAATTCATCGATCAGATCATAATCCCGTAGCACCAGATCTGACTTTGTGGAAATAATAGCCGGGGTTTTATACTTAATCAGCAGTTTGAGGATCTCCGGCATCAGCTGATACTTGGCTTCCGCCGGTTGATAGCTGTCGGTAACACCACCAATATTGATAATTTCCCGTTTCCAATTGGGGGAACGGAGTTGTTTTTCGAGGACTTCGACAATATTGGTTTTGATCGAAATATTAGTTGTGAAATCAGAAAAACCGCTAAACCCGTGGGTCCCCATGGCATAGCAATAGCAGCAGCCATGACTGCAGCCTCTATAAATATTCAAATCCCAACCGTAGGGAATTTTGCGTTTTAGTTCATTTAAAGCGGTAGTACAGATAGTTGGATAGTATTGTGGCATTGGTGTCCCCCCTTATTGTTTCTTTATCTTTTTAAGTATATGTTATAAAAGTTTAGGATGTCTATAAGAAATTGTGATAAAATTACTTGCTGTATCGTCATAACGTATCAATACAAAAGATGATGCAATATAATTTAAAATAAGGGTAGAAACAGATAACAGAGCAAAACAAAGGGGGACGCACATGCATGAGTAATTATGAACATAACGGAAGAAAAGTAGCCGCAATTATTATCATATCCGTGCTCATTATTCTTTTGATCGCTGTCGGGGTCTTTCTGGCACTGGAAGATTTGGCTGGCAGTGTTAATGTTAAATCTCTTTTTAATGACATTGAAGGTGAAAAAACAGAGGCGATAACAGAAAGTCAACAGCAACAATTTGATGGTTATGCTTTTCTTAATGAAAACGAAAAACAGGCTTATGCTAAGGTTGTCCGGATGCTCACTGATTTTGATTCTGAAGCAAAGGTGAGTGGTATTAGCACTGAAGAAATTGAGCGGGTTCTCAGTGCCGTGGATTATGATCATCCAGAAATATTCTGGGCCGGAGAATTTTCTTACTATTTTGACGAAGACAATCAAATGGTTAGCAAGGTCATGGTTGAATATCCCTATAACGAAACCGAAAAGGATCGGCGACAGGCAGAAATTGAAGCGGCCTATCAGGATTATAGTGCCGGAATCAAAAATGGGATGAGTGAGTATGAAAAGGTCAAATATGCCTATGAATATGTGATTAAAAATACGGTTTATCAGGAAGACCTGGAGGATGATCAGAATATTTACAGTGTTTTTGGCAAGAAAGGCTCCGTTTGTGCCGGTTACTCAAAAGCCATTCAGTATCTGCTGAAACGCACCGGAATTGAATGTTCCTATGTGGCTGGTGAAGCCATCGGACAGGGCGCTCACGCCTGGAATATCGTCCGGGTTGGTGGGGCGTATTATTATCTGGACGCCACCTGGGGCGAATTTAACGTTGCCGACAATGCTGAACCAGAAAAAAGCATTTTCTATGATTACTTTTGTGTAACGACCAAGGAATTATTAAAATCGCACCAACCAGATGAATCGCTGATCAAGTATCCGGAATTTACCGCGACCGCCGCTAATTATTTTGTCAAAGAGAACAAACTTTACGATCTAAATAAACAAAGCGAGCAGAACCGCTTTGCAGCAGACTTGGAGGCAGCGGCTAATATGGGTGAAAAATATTTCCATTATGCCATCACCGATTCCAACACCATTAATACTGCCGAAAATTTGATGGACGAAATTTTGGGTTCCTATTATTGGTTTTCGGGGGCAGATAAATTATCGAATACGATTCAGCTTTATTAAAAACACGAAAGATAACGTTAAAATCCCCATTCTTAAACAAATTAGAATGGGGATTTTTCCTTATTCCATGGCAATCAAATGAACGCCATGGACACCGTTTAATTCTTCAAGGATGACCATCAGCTCATCAATACTAATGACAATGTCCTTACCATCTAGGGTCACAATGACAATGGCTGCCTGGTTAATGGGGATATCCTGATGAATGGTGATAATGCTGGTTTGGTAATCCCGGAGAATATTCAAAATATTCGAAAGGATCCCCGGTTGATCGTCCAGTTTAAACGAAAGGGTGAATTTTCGGCCGTAGTTTTCCGATGGGGTGAAAATATAGTCTTTATATTTATAATAG
>JAKLQL010000245.1 GCA_022013395.1 Acetobacterium sp. | reverse complement strand
TTATTGTTTCATAGCGGTGTATCATAATGCGATCCGTTCCCGGGACAAAACGACTTAAAATTACAGGCAAAAGAGAGGAAGAAATGGGATTTTTAGAAATTTTAAAGGCAATCTTTCTGGGGATTGTGGAAGGTATAACCGAGTGGCTGCCCATCAGCAGTACCGGACATATGATTCTGGTGGATCAATTCATCAAGCTAAATGTATCAGCAGCGTTCTTGGAGATGTTCCTGGTGGTCATTCAGTTGGGGGCAATTTTAGCAGTCGTCTATATATACTGGAAAAAGCTGTTGCCTTTTTCGTATAAAAACAAGAAGGTGATGATTAAAAAGCACACCGTCATTCTATGGGGAAAAATTCTGGTCGCATGTCTGCCAGCAGCTATTATTGGACTGGCATTTGACAATATTATTAATGCTGTTTTTTATAATTACCAAACCGTGGCAGTGACGCTGATTTTTTATGGTATTCTCTTTATCATTGTTGAAAATTATAATAAACATAGAAAGCCAGAAATTGTACAACTTTCTCAAATTACTTATAAAACAGCATTGCTGATTGGTGTCTTTCAGGTACTGTCTTTAATTCCAGGGACGTCCCGTTCCGGGGCAACAATCATTGGCGGCATGATTTTGGGAACATCTCGAACCATTGCCGCAGAATTTACGTTTTTTCTGGCCATTCCAATTATGTTCGGGGCTAGTCTGTTGAAGCTTATTAAATTCGGATTTGCTTTTACCGGTTGGGAAGTGGTCATTTTGCTGACCGGCATGATAACCGCATTTATTACATCTGTATTTGCGATTAAATTCTTAATGACCTATATCAAAAAACATGATTTCAAGGTTTTTGGATGGTACAGAATTATTTTAGGGGTGATCGTTTTACTTTATTTTTTAATCTTTGGATAATGTTCAAAAATCCAGTTTTAAACGATGTTATGACGTCAAGATAAATAAGACAAAAATCAGAATATAAAGGAGTAAGAAAAAATGATTAAGATTGACCAGGAAAAATGTATTGGTTGTGGCGCATGTGTTGATGATTGTTTTACCCGGGATATTGTGATTGAAGACGATAAGGCAAAATCGCTTAATCAAACCTGCATTAAATGCGGCCATTGCATTGCCATTTGTCCGGTAAATGCGGTTAGCATCAGTGACTACGACATGGGTGACGTAAAGGAGTACGAACCAGCCAGCTTTGATATTGAACCGGAAAAACTGCTGAATTTTATTAAATTCAGACGTTCGATCCGTCAGTTTAAAGACCAGCCCATTGAAAAAGAAAAGCTGGAAGCAATTATTGAAGCCGGTCGTTTTACGCCAACAGGAGGGAATCGTCAACCGGTATCTTTTATCGTAGTCCAGGATGAACTTTCACAATTGACCGGATTGGCTCTGGAAAGCCTGAATGATCTGGGTAAACAGTTGCTGGTGGATAAAGAGAATACCCCCCCTTTAATTGCCTATTATGCTAAGCGTTGGCTGCAGATGTATGAAGGCTATCTGGCCAACCCGGAAAAACCCACTGATTTGTTTTTTAACGCCAAAGCAGTTATGATCGTCGTCTCGGAGTCACCCATTGATGGCGGCCTGGCGGCTTCATCCATGGAACTGATGACCCATGCTCAGGGATTGGGAATGTATTACAGCGGTTTTTTTGTCCGTGCAGCGGCCAACAGTGAAAAACTAAGACGCTTTCTGGGAATTGCAGATAGTAACAAACAGGTGATTGCCTGTCAGGTGATGGGATACCCCAAAGTGTCTTATCAACGAACCGTTCCCAGAAAAAAACCGGAAGTATCCTGGCGATAAAGAACATAGTAGGTAATTGCAAAGCAACCATTGTTCGTTGCTTTTGTTTATAGTTGCCTGATCAGTCTAAAGTCAAAGAGCAACTGGTACTTAAACACGAGGTGAAAGATGGCTTATCTTGAATTCCGGAATATTCATTTGAAATTTGATGAGCGGATGATTTTTTCAGGCTTTAATCTGGAAATTGAACACCATGAAAAGGTTCTTTTTTGTGCCCCTTCGGGACGGGGCAAAACCAGTCTGGTAAAGATGCTGCTGGGATTTGTAGTACCGGACACGGGCGAAATCTCAGTAGCAGGAATCACTTTGACCGGAGCAACAGCGAATCAGATTCGCAGTAAAATAGCCTATGTGAGTCAAGATGCTGATATTCCCAAAGGCGTTGTCCGAGAGGTATTTGAAAGTATTTTTAAATTTCAGGTGAATCGCCATTTGAATTATCAAGAAGCTGTTTTAATCAGCTGGCTTGAGACCATGTCCCTGCCAGAAGATACTCTTGAAAAAAATGTCGACGCCCTTTCCGGGGGCGAACGGCAGCGGCTGGCTCTGATTTTGGGGATTCTTCTAGATCGGGACATCTGGATATTGGACGAAATAACCACCGGGTTGGATCTAGAACTCAAAACAAAAATGGTTGATCTGCTCTTGAATTACAATAAAACCATTTTAGTGGTCTCTCATGATGACATTTATCAAAATCGGGGACTCAGGGAGGTGAGCTGGTAATGGGCGTTCAGGCAATACCTTTTTTCACCCCTTTTTATCTGCTGATCTTTGTTCTGCCAATGGTAATTATTAATTATAAGCTGGGAATTGGACTTAACAAACGGATCATTTATGCCCTGTTCAGAATGACCATCCAGTTGGTTCTGGTGGGCTTTTTTCTTCAATACATTTTTTTATTCAACAACCTTTGGGTTAATTCGGCCTATGTTTTTTTTATGATTGGGGCGGCTGGGTTATCAACCGTTAAAACCTGTGGATTGACCATGAAAAATCAGTTTTTGCCGATTGTAATTGGATTTGGTGTTCCGAATCTGATCATGATTTTATTTATCAATCAATTTGTAATTGGCCTCGCCAATATCTTTGATGCCCAATATTATATTCCCCTAATGGGAATGCTCCTGGGCAACAGTCTCAGCGGCAACATCATCGGGATCAATACCTTTTATACCGGTTTAAGGCAAAATGAACGGCAGTATCAGTATCGCTTGGTGCTGTCAGCCAACCAGTGGGAATCCACCTTGCCCTGGTACAAAGAGGCGATCATCGCCTGTATGAATCCCATTATTGCCTCTACTGAAACCATTGGTCTGGTGTCCCTGCCGGGGATGATGACCGGTCAGATTCTCGGGGGCTCGATGCCGATGACCGCCATTGTTTATCAGATTGTCATCATGGGAGCGATTCTGATCTCCCGCTATTTTGGGATCCACTGTTCGATTCTGTTAACTCGGAAGAAGGCCTTTGACCCTTATGATCGCTTGATTCTTTAGATTAGCGCAAAAAATTCCCGTTAGTCAAATAATTAGTTCATTTATTTCCATCGTTCTTCGTGATAAAATATAAAAAATTGAATCCGTTTAAAAATCGCGAGGTAGAAAATGTCCTATAAAGATTTAACACCAGATACTGTCATTGAATATATTAAAGCATATACGGATATTTTTCCGACCGATGCCAGGCTTGAAGTTTATGAGGTTGGCGGCGGTGAAGACGATGGGGATGGCTTAGTCAACCATATCTATCTGGTTTGGGATGAAACCGGAAAGTCGGTTATTCTCAAACAGGCTAAACCCTACCTGAAGCTATTTGGTGAAGGGGTACCTCTGACCGCCAAGCGCAACCAGTTAGAATCCGAAATCATTAAACTGAGATCCGCCATCACCCCAGAGTATTTGCCGGAAATGTATCATCTCGATCCCGACAATAATCTCTTTGTTTACGAGGATTGCGGACGCCTTAAGATTATGCGTTTTGAATTGATCAAGGGCAAGCGGTTCCCCGAATTCCCCAAACAGATTGGTGAATTCCTGGCAAAATCGAATTTCTATACATCCGAGATTTATTTGGATCAGATTGCCCATAAGGGGCTGGAATGCAAATTTATGAATCCCGAGATGCGGGTCATTATGGAAACCATCCTGTTTCTGCGGGAATCCTTTATTGAGGGTGACGTCGATTTGCCGGCCGGCGATCCCAATCATCTGGCCATGAGCGATCTGCTCTGGGAAAAACGGGAATTGCGGGTTGAACTGCTGAAGCTGCGGGGCATTTTTATGAAGAAAAGCGAATGTCTGGTTCATGGCGATTTGCATACGTCCAACATTATGATTGACGAAAACGAAATGAAAATCATCGATATGGAATATCCGTTTATGGGTCCATCCTCATCCGATACCGGCTATCTGGTGGGAAACCTGGTTTATGAGTATATTGCCTGGTTCCACCATGAAGAAGGAAGTAAAGCGTCCCGGAAAGCCTATCGCCAGGAAATGCTGGGTTATATCAGAGATTTAATCACCGAATATCAGCGGGTTTATACAGCTTGCTGGGATCAGGATGCCAAGCCGATGTATCGGGAGTATACCGAGTATCGGGATGATTTGCTGAGAACCTATATAAAAGAGGTCTGCGGCTTCACCGGCTGCCAGATTGTCAGTCGGGTCGGTGGCATTGTGCCCCTGCCGGATTTTGATGTAATCAAGAATCCGGTTAGCCGGAACTGTGCCAGACGACTGTCGTTGCTGATTGCCGATGCGCTGATTATGAAGCGGGAAGAAATGGAATCGGCGGTCGACATCATCGCTTTGATCGAAACCATTACCTATCGCTATTTTGATGTGATGAAGGCGTTAAAAAACTGATGTAAAGTCAGCGAGACAAATTAAGATGACTATTAAAAACTCAAGTGATTTTCTTGCTTGAGTTTTTTGTTTGCTGAAATGTCGGTGGGGAATGTTTATTCTTACAGAATTGTGGTAAAATAATAATACGAAAATAGGTTGGAACGAACATCGAAATCTTTTTTATAAAAAAGGGAGGGTTAAGCGAAATACAGGGGTTAATTAAAAGACCGGACAAGCAAGTGAAAGTTTGACTGAAATCGGTTGCTATATAAATCAGCCGGTCAAACTATGGTTAAGTAATTAGGATAACGTGCAGAAATGGGATTCCAGCTATTCTTGTAAAAATAATTATTCAGGAGGGAAGAATCATGAAAAAAAATAAATTTACGCTTTATCTTTTGGCCATAACCATTATGATGGTTTCGGTACTTTTTATGGGGGCCAGCTGCAGTTCAACTACAGCCAATGTCAGCAATGCGGTGATGACAACTGGAGTAGATGACAGTTCCATGCCAATTGACAATGTGACAGAATTCCCGGTCAATACCGATGTATATGTAGCCGCTGAATTGCATAATGCGCCAGACGATACGAATATTACCTTTATCTGGTATTTTGAAGGCCAGGAAGTGGATTCAGTTACCATTAATAATGGTAAGGTCAGTGATGCACCACTTTGGGGAATTCTTCCCGCCGATCTGGTCAGTAAAGCAGGAAAATATGCTGTCGAGATTTACATTGATGATCGGACCGATCCCGATACGGTAACAGAATTCGTCGTTAAATAAAACGAACAAAAGCGCAGGCAGATGCCTGCGCTTTTAAATTGCCTTTAAAAGGCTGCGTCAGATAATTCATAAGGTGTTTCCTGATAAACGTAGTAATTCAACCAGTTACTGAATAACAGGTTGGCATGGCCTCGCCACCGCACCACCGGGGGCTGGGTGGGATCATCATTGGGGTAATAGTTCATGGGGACATTAATCGGTTTACCCTGGGAAACATCACGGTCGTATTCGCCTTTTAATGTTTCAGGATCATATTCGCTGTGGCCGGTGACAAAAATCTGGCGGCCGTTTTGAGCCATTGCGATATAAACCCCAGCTTCGTTTGATGCCGCCATCACCTCCAGATCCGGGTGGGCATCAATGAGTTCCCGATAAATACTGGTGTGCCGGGCATGGGGAGCGTAAAAGGTATCATCAAAGCCCCTAAACAGCTTCACATAACTTTGTTCCAGATGATGTTCAAAAACACCAAAGGCTTTTTCGGGCAATAAATACTTTTCAATACCATAATGATAGTAAAGTCCGGCCTGGGCCCCCCAGCAGATATGCAAGGTGGAAAAAACATTGGTTTTGCTCCAATCCATAATTTGGGTGAGCTCATCCCAGTAATCCACATCTTCAAACTCAAGGGTTTCTATTGGTGCTCCGGTGATAATCAACCCATCAAAACGTTGATCTTTGACGTCTTCGAAGTAACAATAGAAAGAACCCAGATGTTCAGATGAGGTATTCTTACTCTCATAGGTTTTGGTTTGCAGCAGGGTTACTTCAATTTGCAACGGGGTATTACCCAACAACCGCAGAAGCTGGGTTTCGGTCGAAATTTTGGTGGGCATCAGGTTGAGGATGGCAATTTTCAATGGACGAATGTCCTGATGGCTGGCCCGGTTGGCATCCATCACAAAGATGTTTTCATTGCTTAAAATTTGGCTGGCGGGCAGGTTGTTGGGTATTTTAATCGGCATGTTTTCACCTCCGGGTGATTTGTTAAAAACTAAAGGGCTTTGGTTAGTGCCTGATCCAGATCAGCCAGGATGTCATCAATGTGCTCCAGACCAATCGATAAACGAATCATGTCTTCAGTGATCCCAGCGGCAATCAGATCGTCACCGGAAAGTTGTTGATGGGTGGTGGTGGCAGGATGGATAACC
>JAKLQL010000244.1 GCA_022013395.1 Acetobacterium sp. | reverse complement strand
ATTTTGGTGGTGCTTAAAGCTTTGAAATGGTGTATAATACAATAAGAACATATAAAAAGCGGAGGTAGTTATGAATAAGTTACAGTTGGAACGAATGAAAAATGATAACGGATTTATTGCGGCCCTTGATCAAAGCGGCGGCAGCACACCAAAGGCACTGGCAATTTATGGCATTCCCAAAGAAGCTTATGCTGATGAGACAGAGATGTTTCAATTGGTCCATGAAATGCGGTCAAGAATTATGAAAAGTCCAGCTTTTACCAAAGATAGAATTCTGGCGGCGATCCTGTTTGAAAAAACAATGGATTTAAAAGTGGATGATAAATACAGTGCTGATTATCTTTGGGAAACGAAAGGAATCGTCCCAATTCTAAAAGTGGATAAGGGTTTATTAGATTTAGAAAATGGTGTTCAATTAATGAAACCGATTTCAGATCTTGATGCATTACTCATTCGCGCCAAAGAACGACATATCTTTGGGACCAAAATGCGTTCGGTTATAAAAGAAGCCAATCCAACCGGCATCAAAGCAATCGTCGACCAACAGTTTGAAGTTGGCAAAGCGATTGTCGCAGCCGGTTTTATTCCAATTTTAGAGCCCGAGGTAGATATTCACACACCCAATAAAAAAGAGGCGGAAGCAATCCTCAAACAGGAAATTATTGAGCATTTGAAATCATTGGATGCAAACTGCCAAATCATGTTTAAACTGACCATTCCCGATGTTGATAATTTCTATGCAGAGATCATGACCGATCCAAATGTCGTCAGAACGGTTGCGCTATCGGGAGGATATTCCCGAGAAGAATCAAATGAAAAATTGGCAAAAAATCACAACCTCATTGCCAGCTTCTCAAGAGCACTAACGGAAGGATTAAATGCCAGCCAAAGTGAAGACGAATTTAACAGCATGCTAGATCAATCGATTCAATCGATTTATGATGCATCGATCAAATAAAAATAGCGGATATTCCAGGCTAATCTCAAAAACAGAAAATCTAATATCATCTGATGATGTTAGGTTTTCTGTTTTTTTATTTAATGACATGGGGAAAGGTTTGCTGATCAGATTAATCGATTATTCAATTAATAATTTTTCAATATCCTTCTCGATTTTTGCAGGTACATCGGTTGGCGCATAGCGTTTGATCACCTCACCCTTGCTATTTACTAAGAATTTGGTGAAATTCCACTTAATATTCGAACCAAGCATTCCGCCCTTTTCTTTTTTCAAATAGGTAAAAAGTGGATCTGCATTGTCGCCATTGACGTCAATTTTATGAAAAATTTTAAATGAGACACCAAATCGGGTTTCGCAAAAAGTTTTAATTTCGTCATCACTTCCGGGAGCCTGGTTGGCGAATTGATTACAGGGAAAGTCAAGAATTTCAAATCCCTGGTTTTTATATTTATCATAAAGATTTTGAAGTCCTTCATACTGGGGTGTTAAACCACAACCGGTGGCGGTATTTACAATCAGTAATACCTTGCCCTGATAATCTTTCATGGAAACATCCACACCATTGGCATCTTTAACGGTAAAATTATATACACTCATTGTTATTCTCCATTT
>JAKLQL010000022.1 GCA_022013395.1 Acetobacterium sp. | reverse complement strand
TTTAAAATATCCTTTTGTAAATTTTGAAATAAGGTTTCGCGAAAACTCTCCTTCTGGAATTTTTCGGATACCGGTTCTATTTTTATGGCGTTATCAAGGTTATTGATATCAAAAATTGAATCACTTGGCGTGTGTTTACTGGGTATATCGTTAACCTTTGGTGTAGAAACAGTGGAGGTTATTTTTATACTATCCAACAGAGAGCTCCCTTCATCTAAATAATTAAGATTATATCAGTTTATTATTTATCGACCGTTTCTTAGTTAAGATTATACTTTATCACCAATAGATAATCAATCTTTTCACGATGCATTTTAAATATGGTAAGAATCAATAAAGAAGTGGGTTATTTTACTGGAGATCTAAAGTTCTCAATTGTTTTTGTCGATATAAATACAGATGGATAAATGAATATCACATCTCAAAACACGGCTTTCTAATTAATAAACAATAGCAATTTGGGTATATCCTAAGTGAAATTGAAAAATAAAGTGCATTTAATGCAAAAAGCCGATATAATAAAACAAGATAAAAATTTCGTGTATATAAAGGATGGACAAAATGAGTAATTATGATTCTGGAAATGATTCGATTTTAGAGATGTACATTTTTGAATCGGAAACGCTGCTTGATCAATTAGAGGAAATTTTACTTCAATCTGAAGACAATGCGGAATTAACTCCGGATGATATAAATGAAATCTTCAGGATTATGCATACAATTAAAGGGTCTTCAGCGATGATGGAGTTTGATATGCTTGCGCATTCATCTCATAAATTGGAGGACTTATTCTTTGTTATTCGAGAAAACGGTATAAAACAAGAGGATTTTGGGGATTTGATGGATTTAGTTCTTAATTTTTCAACCTTTTTAAAGGGCGAAGTTGAAAAGATCAAAAATAACGAAACCCTTTTGGATGAAAACGAAGAACTGATCGTAGAAACCAATGCGTTTTTAAATCGAATTAAAGGGTTGGCCCAAGATGACCTTAAGCATGAACAAGAAGAAACGATTCTTAAAAACAATGATGAGACAGAAACTTCAGCGAGACCAGATGAAGAAGATTTCTTTGGTGAGTTGAGTTTTGACGAAACGCCAATCGACAAAGTGGAAGATGAAGAACTTCTGTCTGAAACTGTTCAAATTAATGTAAAACTTGATGATGCAGAGGGTTCGCAAAAACCTAATCTCTATTGTCTGCATACCCGGTTTAAAGAAGATTCTCAAATGGAGAACATACGGGCGTTTATGCTGGTTAACAAACTGGAATCGATTGGTAAGGTGTCGAAAAAAAATCCAGAACAGTTAAACAATAATCCAGAAGCTGCAGGCATTATTTTAAAGAATGGATTTTTCTGCCATCTTGAAACGACGGCTGACAAAGAAACCATTGAAAATATTGCGTTAAGCATTTTATCAGTGAAAAGTATTGAATTGTTAGACTGTGCTCAGGAAGAACTTGAACCGGAGGTTATTCAAAAATCTGAAGCTGTTGAAGTCGGGAAAAAGGCAGCTGAGAAGATTAATGATTCAAATGCGAATAAACAGAAAAACACTGTTC
>JAKLQL010000243.1 GCA_022013395.1 Acetobacterium sp. | reverse complement strand
TTCGGATCATATTGCTCACAGTTTTTTATGATTCGATTGATTTTGACCATGTAAATTTACTAATGCAATTTTATCATTTCTAATAATCCATTGCTATCACCCGAATGGCGTATATTGATGACAAAAAGGCGTATTTTTGACGGCCTTGATTGCACTAAATTTAATTGCCGATAATAAAAAAACCTTCCAACAACTAAACTGTTGTCAGAAGGCTGTGAAACGTCTGGCATTTCACCGGTTTTTAATTCTTTAATAAGCATAGAGGGTGAGGGTTCCGCCGGCATAGCGCAGGAAACTGTGGGTAAAGCCGGTGGGCAGGGCGGGTAAGTTTATTGGGCTTGGCTGCCCGCCGCCCCGGACAAAGGTGTCGCCAGCCACAGTGACATTGTTCAGGGTGACAGTACCGTCACCGACCGCCTCACTGATGGTCAGATCGCCCTGAATGACCAGATTCTGAAGAATCACCCCATCGGCTGCCACAGTTACATCGCTGGCGATGGTTTCGGTGCCAGTGGCCGGGCCGTAAGTGTCGGCCTGATCATAGACAACCGGTTCGTCCGCGGCGGGATCAGTCGCCGTTTTGACAATCTTGATCCTGATCGCTTCCAAGCGTTTGCTTTCACCCGAAGTGCCGGCAATATCGCCGTCGGCTTTCCAGCCCTGAGCCCAACCATAATCCTGAATGTGTACCTGATACTGCACCGAATAGCCGGGCAAGATGGTACCCTCAGCCGCCGTCAGTACCATCTGAATGGCTTCCACTCGCTGGCTTTTTCCCTAGGAACCGGCAAAGTCGCCGTTTTGGATCCAGTCTGCGGTCTTTGTTAAATCCGTTGATGCCAGCCAGCCGATGTTCTGAACGTGAACGTTGTATTTGATGCTGGCTCCCTGAGGCAGATTTTCAGTACCGGTCAATTTGATCCTAAAGCCTTCAATGCGCTTACTCTCGCCGGTGGTCCCCAGTTGGCATCACCGGAAACCCAGGCGTCTCCCTCCGGTCGGTCGCCATAATCCTGAACATGGCCCCGATACTCGACCCCAACAATACCACTCGCTGTTTCCTGAGCCATAACCCCGGTCCCAAAAATCAAAGTAAAACCCAGCCATACCATGAATAGTGTCATGTATTTAACTAATTTGTCTTTTTTCATTTTTTCCTCACTTGCTTTTTTATTACTGTCTCTCTGCTAATAATACATACTAACAATTGTTGCCGTCAAAAGCAAAGCGCATTCACGAGTTAAAACAACGATTCGCGATACCACTGAAACTACAATCAAAAAAGCAATCCAATCAACCTGGCTATTTACACCTTACCGCTTTAGGAGTATACTTGTTTCAGTGTGCTAAATTTTACATGCTTCAGAGGAGGAATTACCCATGTCAATTATTCAGAATATGATCGAAACATATAAACTCGTCTACCAAGTCGAAAAGGATTATCCCCTTGAAATCATTGTGACCACGGAAATCTATAATGAACGACTAAAATTGAGTAATACCAAATGTGACCAGGCCATTGTCGAAGCTTCAAAGCAGGAGCTCAGTGACTGTCGCCAACTGTTAGTGCTGCCGGATGAGCAGGACAGTAATTTTTATCTGTTGCTCCATGAAGAGCTTTTTGATGAATCCCAACTCTATGGGCAAGTCATCGCCTATGAATACACCCGTCTTATCGATTATGCCGATATTCAGAGTAAATACGGTATAAAAAATCTGCGGGCAGCCCAATTTCCCGACTCAGCCTGTTTATTATTTCTTTCTGAAGCCCGGGCTTGTTTCCGAAGTTTCAACCTTTATTACAACCTGACCAGTGTTGAAAACAAATCCGTACTCTTCTCCTATCTATGTGGCATGGTGCCAGATTATGAAAAAGCATTATGTCGTGATCTCCCGGCGCACATGATCTCGCTGGCTGAGTTTTATGGTCAGGCTCTGGCCATTGGTTCATACGTGAATTTTGAGGTCAGCCTGCCGGACTATCTGAATCGACACGCGGTTCATGATTTGCTGGCCCAACTGAAAACGAATATTAATAATGTCAGTATTTTTGAAAACTATGAAGTAATCTGTGAAACCTACAATGATTTTATCGTGAATAAATCGAAAGAAGCCCATGTTCATACCCATCAGTGTAACCATGATCACGGTGAGCATCATCATCACTAAATAATAGTTGACATTCTTATTTAATCAATGTAAAATACTCAACGTAGAGTATTGGAGGTGACAAACATTTGACACGCGTACTTGTACTGGGAATTCTTGATGTGCAGCCCATGTCCGGATATGACATTCAGCAGATGCTGCGGCTATCCGACGCCGAACGATGGGGCGGCGTTCTAATTGGTTCCATTTATCATGCCCTCAAAAAAATGGAAAAAGAAGGTTTAGTTACGGTCGACAGCATTGAACAAACCGGTCATCGCCAAAAGGACATTTATAAAATTACCGCAACAGGCCAGGAACATTTAAAGCAGCTGGTGGATGAATCACTTAGACAATCTTCGGTCAATTATCCGTCGACCTTATATTCGGGGATGTCTTTTATCGGAAAGATTTCCAATGAGGATGCCCTGAAGGCACTTTACCATCAGCGTGACGCACTGGAAAAAGAGTATGCTGAACTAAAGAGCGGGTTGCGATTGAAAAACGCCGCCATGAATAATTATATCCCCCCGATGCAACTGCTTATTTTTGATAACATGTTTGCCATTGTCAAACAACAGCAATCATTTGTGGAAAATGCCATCCAATTGCTGGAATCAGAAAAATAAACCACACTATTCTCCCTCTGTCACAGGAGGGAGAAAAAAATAACCACATAGTCAACGTTGTGTAAACAACGTAAATTAAGGAGGAATTTAAAATGAATCTTATTTCTGCAACGGGCCTGGTTAAAAAGTTTCATCAGAAAAATGTCATCAACGGCATTGATTTTGAGATTGAACAGGGCGAAATTCTGGCTTTGATCGGGCCAAACGGAGTGGGAAAATCCACCACCATTGCGATGCTGCTGGGTATTCTAAAACCGGATCAAGGCCGCATCAACTACTGGCGCCCCGACTACCGGGGATATGTGGGAGCCCAGCTGCAGTCCACCCCCTTTTTTGAAGGGTATACCGCTGAAGAAAATCTGAAACTGTTCGCGGCGCTCTACCATACTAAACTAACGAAAGATCAGATCCAAGTGGAGCTGGAAAACTGTCATTTATCCGATGCAGCCAAAACACCGGCTGTCAAACTATCACTGGGGCAGCAAAAACGGCTGGCCATCGGGGTGACTAATGTCCATCATCCGGAATTAGTTGTACTAGACGAACCTTCCGCCGGTTTGGATCCCCGAGCCCGACATGAAATCCGCGCGATGATTCAAACCATGGCCAAAAACAGGCAAACGGTTTTGTTTTCATCCCACGATATGGATGAGGTTGAACAAATTGCCGATCGTCTGATTTTCATGAATGACGGTCGCATTGTCGATGCCGGCAAACCGGAAGAACTGATGGAAAAACAT
>JAKLQL010000242.1 GCA_022013395.1 Acetobacterium sp. | reverse complement strand
GTGAGCGCTTCATTTTTCCCATTATAATAATGTTCAATAAACCAGTGCTCCTTTAGATCGAGCTCAAGATTGTCTTTTCTATAATAATAATGAATTTCCTGACTGATTTTAACAGCCATCGTAAAATAAGAGAGGGCTTCATAAAATAAAGAACAATAGGAGGTCTTCATCCAAAGACACAATTCTATTTGTTCTTTATTTAAAACGGGCTGACTATCAATATTCTCAATAATTTCTTTAATTCTGCCTGAATAATCAGTTGCTTCCTTAATAAATACAACAAAACCTTCCACACGCCGATTTCCGTTTCCAAATAAAACAACCACACGCATCCCAACTTTTAGAACCGATTCCAATTGTTGTGGAATGCGATAATCGTAAGCATGATCAATACGCTTGTTCTTTTGGTTTAAAAAAACTTCGGCAATTTTCACAATCGTCTGGGTCCTATTCCATCACAATTGACGCATCTTTATTTTCTTCGGCGTCAAAGAGCAGTACTTCCGTTTCATTAGTCTCTTCAAGTAGTTCAGCTTCTGGGGTGTGAACTCGATGGACGCAATGAATCATTTCTTCTGAGATCTCATTCGTTGCGATGGTAACCGGGTTATCTATTTTTATTTTAACCAGCGGCTCATCACCGTCGACTATTTCTCTGGCTCGCTTTGCTGTTGCCAATACCAGTGAATATTTATTGTCCGCCAATTTAATTAAATCATTTAATGCAGGATATCGCATTCGTTACCTCCCAAGTATATCTTCAATTTTATTTTTAAGTCGTTCCGTTCGGCATTTTTCTGCCGTTATAATACTCTGCACTCTTTGTGCGGCATCTTCAAGATCATCATTGATGACAATATAGCTGTAATCATCAGCATTTTTCATTTCTTCATAGGCGCAATTCAAACGCATTTCCATTTGTTCTTTGCTCTCAGTTCCCCGTTCTTCGATCCGTCGTCGCAATTCCTGCATCGATGGCGGAACAATGAAAATATAAATGCCTTCTTTATAGTTGACCCGAACCTTTGCTGCCCCTTGGATATCAATCTCTAAAATGACATCAAATCCTGAATTCAATAAATTTTCTACATAATCTTTTGGTGTTCCATAATAGTTTTCATAGACTGTCGCATATTCCAGGTATTGTCCTTGTTTGATTCTTTCTTCAAAGCTTTCCTTAGCAATATAAAAATATTCTCGACCATGTTTCTCATTGTTTCTTGGCTGACGTGTTGTTTCAGAAATTGACAGCCGCAGATCTGGATTCTTTTGGCAGATAATTTTACAAACACTCCCTTTGCCGGCACAGGATGGTCCTGAAATGACAATGAGAATCCCTTTCTCTCTTTCGAAAAAAGATTCAGTTAATTGTTCTTCTTTTAATTCTTTGGTTACTACTGGACAATCACTCATAGACTTATTTAACACCCCTACTCAATATTTTGTATTTGTTCTCTAATTTTTTCAATCTCACTTTTTACATCAACTACAATATTTGCAATGGCTAAATCACTGGCTTTTGACCCAATCGTATTGATCTCACGATTCACTTCCTGAATCAGAAAATCCAGTTTACGGCCAACTGGTTCGGTTTCCTCAACCATTCCCTCCAGTCGAACCAAATGGCTTTGAAGTCGGGTTAATTCTTCGTCGATGTTCAGCTTGTCGGTCATCAGGGCGACCTCAGTCAATAGACGTTTTTCATCTATTTCAACGGACTCTACGTAAGAAGTTATTTTATCCCGCAGTTCATCTCGATATCGCGCCAACATATTCGGACTTTTATCTTTAATCTCTTGAACATGCTCTCGGATATAACGACAACGATTGACCACATCTTTTTTAAGAGCGCTTCCCTCGCGTTCTCGGCTAGCATCCACTTCTGCAAGTGTTATTATTAACACCGGTTGAATTTTTAACCAGATACTCTCATAATCATCGATATCTTCTTCAATCATAATGACATCTGGAAACTTTGAAATCAACGATAAACTCAAGTCGTCGCCAATCATTGAGTCAAGTCGACGAATTTCATTTAATACCGAAATATAATTTTTGGCTAAATCTTTATTAAAAACAATTTGCCGATTTTTTGTACCTAATTCCGTGTATTTTATGAAAATCTCAATCCGTCCTCTGGAAATACTTTGCGAGACTGTATTTCTGATTTTCTCTTCAATTGGATTAAGTGTTTTTGGAATTTTAATAAAAAAATCTCTAAACCGATGGTTAATTGTTTTAATTTCAATTGAACAATCGATTTCCTCATCACGATAATCTTTCCGCCCAAAGCCTGTCATACTTTTCATGATGTTTCTCCATTTCCATTTTAATCCACCCAGTTAATTTCAGCTTCCTGCTATTCAAGACGAAATTATTGCCAGGCCAATGCATTTTTTAGTAATCACATTTAAATCGAACAACTGTAAGATCATTAGGTGCTGTGACAAAAAATTCGATTTTATTACATAGCTACCTAATCCATACACTATATCTAATTCTCATATAAAAGTCAATATTTCCCTACTTATTAAACACTAAATAGCATTCATTTTTACATTTCTTAATTGTTTCTTAGGACTTAGTTTTTAAAAGCCTTTTCCATCCTGCCATAACATGATAAAATCATCCCATCGATTTGAAAGGAGCATTAATAACATGGCTTATGATGGCGTTACCCTATATCACTTAATCAACGAATTTAAAACTCTCTTGATCGGAGGACGAATCCGAAAAATCTATCAACCTGAAACAGATGAGGTCCGCATTTTAGTTAATCAGGGAAATCAAAAATATCATCTATTATTATCTGCCAATGCCAGTAATCCCAGAGCATACATTACCGAAAAAATAAAAGAAAATCCCAGTGCTCCACCTAATTTTTGCATGGTCCTGAGAAAGTACATTTTAAACGGCACAATTGTGGATATTGCTCAACATGAAACCGATCGAATGATGGAAATCTCCATTTCTTCGAAGAACGATTTTAATGAAACAGTTGTGCGAAAATTATTAGTAGAAATAATGGGTCGAAACAGCAATATTATCCTGGTTGACGAATCGATGAAAATACTTGATTCGATGAAAAAAGTCGGTTCCACCTCCAGCCGTTACCGCCAGATTCTTCCCGGCCGGGACTACATTTATCCCCCTGAAAATAATCGCCTTAGCTTTTTTAATATCAGTGTTGACATCTTCAATGATCGTTTAATAAATTATGAAGAGGCAGCTGTTGAAAAATTCTTTATTCAGGCCTTTCTCGGAATTAGTCCGAACATTGGTAAAGAAATTGCTTTTCGAAGCGGTATCGATTCCAATACCAAAATAGCTGATCTCTCTAAGAAACAAAAAAATTTTTTATACGAAAGTTTTTCTCAGGTTGTTTCTGACATTAAAGAAAAAGCTGAACCCAGCATTATCTATCTGGGCAGAAAAATGGTGGATTTTTCTACGGTTGATCTCCATTATTTGCGTGATGAACACCGCAGCGAACCCTACGCATCCATTTCCAAAATGCTGGAGGACTACTATTTCAAGCGTGATAAAGCCCTTCGGTTTAAAACCAGAGCCGCTAATCTCCGTCAGCAGCTTGATATTCTCAATAAAAAAAACATCAAAAAACTGGACAACCTGCAACAGGATGTAGCGACATCGCATAAAAATGAAAAATTCAAACTTTATGGTGATCTGATCACGGCAAATATCTATGCGATTGAAAAAGGTCAGGAAACAGCAACATTGATAAATTACTATGATCCTGACTATCAAACGATTGAAATTCCCTTAAAAGTCAACCGAACCCCGGCACAGAACGCCCAGCACTACTACAAAAAATACAATAAAAGCAAAATCGCATTGCAGCATTTGGCTGGCTATATTTTAGAAACCGAAGAAAAAATTTACTATCTGGAAAGCCTGATAAACAGCCTTGAACAGTCTACCGAATTAACTGAACTGGATGAAATTCGCCATGAATTCCTGCATTCCGAATTTAATAAAAAAGCCCTTTCCAAAGAAGACAAGAAAAAGCAGGCACCTTCAAAACCATTGCACTATCTTTCATCCGAGGGCTTTCATATTTTTGTTGGTAAAAATAATTATCAAAATGATTTTATCTCGACCAAAATGGGCAAAAACGAAGATTGCTGGATGCATGTTAAAGATGCTCCTGGTTCTCATGTGCTAATTGTTGCCGGCGGTCGTTTCATAACTGAACAAACCCTGTTGGAAGCCGGCAATCTGGCCGCCTGGTACAGTAAGTCAAGAGGCTCCAGTAACGTGCCGGTTGACTATCTGGAGTTTAAATACTTAAAAAAACCCAGCAAGGCAAAACCGGGGATGGTTATTTTTACTAACCAAAACACCATGTATGTAACCCCAAGCCAGGATGGCGTTGAAGCGATGGATGTGGTTGCCGATCAAATTTAAACTATTTTAGTTCTTTTAGTATCTTTTTAAAATTCTCTGGCACCGGTGCCTTAAAGATTAGTTTTTCCCTGGTTCGGGGGTGGATAAAACCCAAGGTATGCGCATGGAGACATTGACCATCTGTTTTAAAGGGATTGTTCTTATCACCTCTGCCGTACAACGGATCCCCAGCCAGCGGATGACCGATTTTTTCCATATGAACCCGAATCTGATGGGTACGTCCCGTTTCCAGCTGAAAGCGCAGCAGCGTATATTGCGAATAGCGTTTAATAGCTTCAAAATGCGTAATGGCTGTTTTAGAATTCTTTTCGACCACGGCCATTTTTATGCGCAGCTGCTCATGTCGACCAATTGGCATATCCACCGTCCCCTTATTTGGTTTAACATTTCCTTTAACTAAGCCATAGTAGCGTCTAAGAATGGTATGTTCTTTAAGTTGTTCCGATAAACTCCGATGCGCCATATCGTTTTTGGCAATCATCAGCAACCCGGAGGTATCCTTATCAATGCGGTGGATAATTCCCGGTCGCATGACCCCATTAATATTTGACAGATTTTTGGTATGAAAAAGCAGACCATTCACCAAGGTCCCGGAGCTGTTACCCGGGGCCGGATGAACCACCATTCCCTGAGGCTTATTTACCACGATCACGTCCTCATCTTCATAAACAATAGTCAGGGGAATGTCTTCGGCCACCATATGACATTCTGTCGGTTCAGGGATCACCAGGCTAATGTTTTCGCCACCTTTTAAATGGTAACTGGCTTTCTTTTTTTGACCGCTTACCAAAACATCGCCAGCAGCAATCAGTCTTTTTATATATTCTCTTGAATAATCTCCCGGCAATGTACAACAAAAATGATCCAGTCGTTCATCTGTTTCTGCTGGCACGATATATTCAAAACGTTGTTTATTCATAAAAAACTTCTCCTTAGTATTATATGTAGCGATCCACTTCTAATCGAATATTCCCTTTTTTCGTCCGCTCATCCATGCTGATGATCTTGGCTTTTCCTTTTCCCCGGAGAGAAATAATATCTCCCGCTTGCAGTCTGAAATCATTTTTGCTTATTTCTGTATAATTCACCCGCACCTTGCCCTGTTTAATAAAAACAAGGCTATTTTGTCTTGAAAATCCCCATATTTTATTGATAATACCATCCAAACGATTGGATGCTACAACAACGGATAGTCGTTTAAAATTCTTTTCAAAACTGCTAATCTCTGTGCCTTCTTTAATTCGGATTTTTATTTCGCGGCCCTTGATCTGATTTAAATTGATCCACAAAAAATCCTGTAGCCGCTTATGGACAATGATCTGCACCCGATCATCCCCGACATCAATGTCGCCAATGCTTTCCCGGGTTATTCCCAGATGCATCAGCTCCCCAAGAACATTTCGATGATCGATCGGAATTGTTTTATCAAACTCGATGGCAAAGATCGGCCATTCAAGTTCTTCTTCTGATACATAATCTGGATAAATGCATAACATTTTTCTTTCTGCCTCTGGGTGTCCTCCAAAAAACAGATAAGGGACACCATTATTCCTAATGGTGTCCGCTATTTTTTTTTGAAAAATTTCATCATAAAAATCAAAGAATTGGGATTCGAAAGTCTTGTTGCAAGCATCTGCTATCCGTGATAATAAAAAATATTCTTTTTTATCTGTCATAAGACATCCCTTCACATTAATATGCTTGATTAAATTCATTAAAATATCAGCATAACTACCATTTTATAGATTGGAAATAATACGATTTGCATTAATAATATCGCTGCAAAAGCCGATAAATCCAATGGCCCAATTAC
>JAKLQL010000241.1 GCA_022013395.1 Acetobacterium sp. | reverse complement strand
CGGTAACCAATCCGGAAGATTCGACCAGCGTAGATACAGAGCAGTTGAACAAAATGGTTGATACCTTTTTAGAAAGAGGCTTTACCTACTTTGACACGGCCTATATGTATCACAACTTTAAAAGTGAAATTGCTTTACGAGAAGCACTGGTTAAACGCCACCCCCGCGATTCCTTTACGGTGGCCACCAAAATGCCGACCATGTTTTTAAAAACCAAGGAAGATCAGGAGCGCATTTTCAACGAACAGCTGGAAAAATGCGGGGTTGATTATTTTGACTACTATCTGCTGCATAATCTCGGCGTCACCCATTATGAAATTGCCAAAAAGATGGACAGTTTTGGATTTATCCAGCAGAAAAAAGAAGCCGGCAAAATCAGAAAAATCGGCTTCTCCTACCATGATCATGCCGATTTATTGGATGAAATCCTAACTGCCCATCCGGAAGTGGATTTTGTCCAGCTGCAGTTAAACTACATGGATTGGAATAATGACAGCATCCAGTCCGCAAAATGCTATGATGTTGCCGTCAAACATGGCAAAAAGGTGATTGTCATGGAACCCATCAAAGGCGGAACCCTGGCGGTCGTTCCCGCCAAAGCGGAAGCAGCTTTAAAAGCCTATCATCCGGATATGTCCGTTGCCTCCTGGGCGGTACGTTATGCCGCCAGTCTGGAAGAGGTGATGATCGTCTTAAGCGGGATGTCCAGTATCGAGCAATTGCTTGATAACACCGGCTACATGGGGGATTTTAAGCCTTTTATTAAAGCGGAATATGATATTATCGATAATGTCATAAACATCATCAATGAGGCTATCGCCATTCCCTGTACCGCCTGTCAGTACTGTGTCGACGGATGCCCGAAAAACATTGCCATTCCCAAGTATTTTGCGCTTTATAATGCTGAAAAACAGTCAGTACCGCAGCTTTTTTCAGCTCAACGGGTTTACTATGATAATTACAACAAAACCTATGGCAAGGCTTCAGACTGCATCGAATGTGGAAAATGCGAAACGAGCTGCCCCCAGCACATTGAGATCATCAAAGAACTGAAAGATGTGGCTGAAGTATTTGAAGCTCCATTGAATTTCTAGTTTAAAAATTAACCGAGGTGAATTTTCATGACCATAACAGAAGTAAGTAAAAAATATGATATTTCGCAGGATACCCTGCGCTATTATGAGCGGATCGGACTAATTCCGGCAGTCAATCGAACCAAAGGCGGGATGCGGGACTATAGCGAAGAATCCTGCGGCTGGATTGAGCTGGCAAAATGCATGCGTTCGGCCGGGATTCCCATTGAAGCCCTGATTGAATACTGTGCCCTGACCCAGCAGGGGGATCAGACCATTGTCGCCAGAAAAGAGCTGCTGGTTGAGGAACGAACCAAGCTGGTGGAAAAAATGGAAGACATGAAAAAGACCCTCGATAAACTTAATTACAAGATTGACATCTACGAAAAAGCCGAAGTGACCGGGGTTTTGTCCTGGAAGAAGTAGTACCAAAGTTTAACTGAATCAAATGAGTCACTAAAATCTCCGTAACTTAAGCATATGGAGATTTTTTTGAAAAAATTTAAAAATATTGACTTGGTGTAAAGTCCAGATGGTAGTATAGTAATAGTAGATAAATAATCCATTATAAATTAATTTGACTAAACAGTCTGTCACCGATTGTTTAAATCTAAAATTAGGGAGAATGAATGATGTTGTATCGAAAATTCGGAAAAACAAATGAAGCGGTTTCGGTTCTGGGGTTTGGTTGTATGCGCTTGCCGGTTATCGACGGGGATCAATCTAATATCGATGATGAGAAAGCCATTGAAATGATCCGCTACGCCATTGACCATGGCGTGAATTATATTGACACGGCTTATCCTTATCACGGCACCGGTTTTGACAAAGGGGGCGAGAGTGAACCTTTTGTGGCCCGAGCATTGAAGGACGGCTATCGCGAACAGGTTAAAATCGCCACCAAGCTGCCGTCATGGCTGATTCAGTCACGTGCGGATATGGAGCGTTTACTGGATGAACAGCTCAAACGGCTGGAAACGGATGTCATTGATTTTTACCTGGTACATGGACTCAACAGAGGTTTCTGGCAAAACCTGAAAAACCTAGGCGTCGGTGAATTTCTGGATCAGGCCATCAAAGACGGTAAAATCAAACATGCGGGTTTCTCGTTTCATGATGACTTTGATTTATTTGTTGAAATTGTCGATGCGTATGATTGGTCTTTTTGTCAAATCCAATACAATTATCTGGATGAAAACTATCAGGCCGGCACAAAAGGCCTGGAATATGCAGCCGGCAAAGGACTGGGAATAACCATTATGGAACCAATCAGAGGAGGTGCGCTGGCTGATAAATTGCCCCAAGAAGTGTTAGCTGCCTGGGACAAAGCGCCAATCAAAAGAACCCCACCCCAATGGGCGCTCAGGTGGGTTATGAATCATCCCGAGGTTTCCGTGGTGCTCAGCGGCATGACGACGATGGATCAGGTGGTCGATAATATCAATACTGCCAATGAAGGTGCGGCCAATTCCTTAACCAACGAAGAACTGGTATTAGTGGATTTTGCCAAGAAAACGATCAAAGAAAAGATGAAAGTCAACTGTACAGGCTGCCGATATTGTATGCCATGTCCATCAGGAGTCGATATCCCAGGCCATTTTGCCCTTTATAATAATGCCTATCTATTTGATATGCTCCCCAGAGCCAAAGGTCAATATGGGATGATGTTTCCACAAGATGCTAAAGCCTCAAATTGTGTTGAATGTGGAAAATGCGAAGAACATTGTCCGCAGAATATTGCCATTATCGAGGAATTGAAAAATGTCAGAGCAGCCTTAGAATAAAATTGATGCAAAAAAAATCTCCGTCCTATAAAGGAACGGAGATTTTTTTATGAAATAAAACGGCTGAACTAATGATTTCAGTACCAACAAGGACGGATGCTTTTAATTTTCACAGTAATTGATCATTGTTTTGGTAACCACGCAGATAGATCATCATAAAATCATGAAAATCTCCCGCAAAATTATTTTCAAATTCTGGTAATCCCGCCATTTTCATGGCTTCTTTGACCATCGGATTGATACGCCAAACATTATT
>JAKLQL010000240.1 GCA_022013395.1 Acetobacterium sp. | reverse complement strand
ATTTTTTGGTATTTACCCTTTGGATTAATTTATCAGTTGATTGGCAGTCAGATATCAATTTTTGCGTTCTTCGGAATTGCTTTGATTTTTACCGTCGCATTTCAGGTGATCGGCATTATTGCCGGCCGAATCCTGGGGCGCAAGTATTACGAAGAGACCCGCGCTGAAGATGAACGTGATTTGGAATATGATCGGGAAGTTAAAAAAGAAAAGAAGAAAACCCGTAAAAAACCAAGAATGCCCAAACGCGAAAGCATCGGAATGGAAGGCCTTTCAAATGAACAGATCAATGAAGGCTTCACCCCAATGGAACCGGAAACCATGAACATGACAGAGGTGATTATTGAAGATACCTATGTTGCACCAGAACGCACAAACTACAATAAACAAAGAAGAGGAAAATCAGAAACCGGATTATTTGAAAAAGTAGATGAGAGCACCTTATTTAATTCAGAAAAGGGCAATCAAAACTTTGAAACCGAGATAAAGCCAGCCGCAATGCCGGAAATTAAGACGGATCAAACAGTGGTCAATGAACAGGCAGAAACCATTGACGATTGGCAATTGAGCCATCCAATCGGGGTGGAAGACCTCAGTCGCGGAATGAATAAACATGAAGAGACAGATGATAAATCCTTCCTGATGGAAACCAGTGCCGTGCGAATTATTAAAGAAGAAGATATTGAAGAATATTATAGGAATAAAAAATGAGTTTTTCAGCATTGACATCACTTGATTTTATTTGCATCCTGATTTGCTTGTTTTCAGGAATATTAGGATACAAACGAGGTGCAATAAATACCCTGATTAGTTTCGGGGGATTTATTGCATCTTTTGTAATAGCATGGCTTTTTTCGGCCGCTTTGGGGGAGTGGCTCATTAATGCTGGCGTTTTTAATAGTCTTTTTGCGACCATCAATGTCGATGGCATTGCCCAATCGCTGATAGCAGCCGGAACCCAACAAAATGATTTAATGAACTCGGCGTTAGGTGCCGCCATTACCAATGGGGGACAATCAGTATTGGATCAAGGCGTAACTGCCATTGCCGATCTGATTAAGCAGGGCATTGCCCAAAGTATCAGCTTTGGAATCATTGTTATTGGCGTATCGGTGCTTTGCTGGATCCTGCAGATTATTTTTATGGGAATCACAAAACTGCCAGTCATTGGAACCGTTAATCGGCTAATTGGCGTGCTCCTGGGTTTGATTCTGGGAGTGGCTGTGGTTGCGGTAATGCTCTGGGTATTTTCAATTATTAATCTTTCTACGGGTGGGGCAGCGAATCTGCCATCATATCAAAATAGCTACCTGATTGAGATTGGAACACCGTATGTGAATAAATATATGGGAATTCAATAGGGAGGCGGAATGGAATATTTAGCGAGTAATTTTCAAAGTTTTTTGGCACAATTTGATTTTAATAATCTGATGCAAAAATGTATTATTTCAGTTTTGATACTGGTAGTCGTTTTTATTAGTTTTAAAATTATCTTTCGCGTGATTGATCGGGTTTTTGATGAAAATCGCGCTAATCTTGAACCAAGGGAAGTACGACGCGTCATTACCCTGAACAATGTTACCAAAACAGCAATCAGAGCCAGTATTTGGACAGCCGCGGCCTTGATTATTCTGGGTCAAT
>JAKLQL010000239.1 GCA_022013395.1 Acetobacterium sp. | reverse complement strand
TCATGCCCCCACTGACTGATACAATGGGCTTCATCGACAGCCACCATGGCGATATCAAGTTGTCTGACAAGGTCAATAAAGGTCGGGGCGCACAGCCGTTCCGGGGCAATATAAAGCAGCTTATAGTGATTGTTGCGGATTCCTTCCAGACGTTTTTCATAGCTTGCATCATCCAGACTACTGTTTAAAAAGGTAGCCGGGATGCCCATTTCTTCCAGGGCATCGACCTGATCCTTCATCAGTGAAATCAGTGGTGAGATAACCAGCGTAATCCCCGTCATCTGAATCGCCGGAAGCTGATAACACAAGGATTTCCCCCCGCCAGTGGGCATGATCCCCAGCACATCCTGGCCATTTATGGCGGCGGTGATGATCTTTTCCTGACCTGCTTTAAATGTATCATAGCCGAAATAACGACTCAAGTTTTTTGTAAGTGTCAATATGAACCTCCAATAAGGTAAACTAATTATTTCTTTAAAATGTGGACCGTGTCGTTTGACTTAATCTTATTATAAGATAAAAAATAGGTCGTGACAAGGATCGCACCACGGGGACCTTCTATGATATTGATCATGCCAGTTTTGCTAATTAATCAAAACACGTTCCATCATTTTTACAACTGCAGTCAATGAATCTTCAAAATTCACACAATCTTAACATTTACTTCAAAATTCTGTAACATTTATCGGTTAGACTTATACTCAGATCAAACATTAAACCGTTTTTAACCATCATCCATACTAAGATTATGAAAGTGTTTAACAGAAAGGAAATTAAAATGGTAAGATTACGATTTGCTACCTATTACGAAAATCACCCGGAGACTTATGATATTTCTAAAATTCTCGAAACAAGCAACGATCAAATTAAATCGACGATCGACGTCAAAAAAGAAGCACTCGAAAATGAACAGAAAAAAACAGCAAGAATCGCTCAAGTTTCTGAAAAAAATAGACAGGCCGATGAACGCGCCTACCTTAAGCAAAGCGTTGAAATGAAAATTGAGTTGGCACTGATGTACCTTAATCGATCAACCGCTCATCTCCAGTATCTATAAAAAGAGGGCTTT
>JAKLQL010000238.1 GCA_022013395.1 Acetobacterium sp. | reverse complement strand
TTTGAAAAGAATATAGCCTCCTTTAGTGAAGGCCAGAAAAAGAAGGTTTATCTGGCTCGTAGCCTGTGCCAGTCCGCCCACTTATATTTGTGGGATGAACCACTTAACTATATCGATGTGCTCTCCCGAATGCAGATTGAAGAACTTTTGCTGCAAACCTCGCCAACCATGGTCTTTGTGGAACATGACCGTTCCTTTATCGATCGCCTAGCCACAAAAATTATTGAATTATAAATAAGAACGCATTACAAAAGGAGTAACACCATGCATATACGACCAAAACCCTGGGCCCGTCCCGAACTGGAGGCCTGTGGATTTTTTCAAGCCTATCCCCCAGATCATCTGGGTCAATGGCAACAGCTTTTTGATCAACAACAGCCCCTTCATCTGGAATTAGGCTGCGGAAAAGGCACCTTCATTGCTGAATTGGGATCCCAACACCCGGAGATTAACTATCTGGCTATTGATTTAATTGATGCCGTTCTGGGTTTGACCAAACGCAATATTGAATCGGCTTACTTAAACGCCAATCAAGCCATTAACAATATCCAGATTATGTCCTGGGATATTGAACGCATTGATGCGATCCTCTCACCTGAGGATCGCATCCAACGGATTTATATCAATTTTTGTAATCCTTGGCCAAGACGACGTTATCAGAAAAAGCGGCTGACCCATTCCAAGCAGCTTGCCAAGTACAAAAAAATATTAGCTGAAAATGGTGAAATTCATTTCAAAACCGACAATGACGCGTTGTTTCAGGATTCCATCACGTATTTTGAAGAATCCGGTTTTACCATTACAACCCTGATTTGGGATCTCCACGCTTCGACCTATTCAGATAATATTCAAACTGAACACGAAAAAATGTACGCTGAACAAGGCATCCCGATTAAGTTATTAATTGCCGAGCTGACGAGCATTTAGTTTTTTAAATTAAACTGTTTTCCCCCATAAAAAAAACCAGAAACAATTTCTAAAATAAGAATTTGTTTCTGGTTTTCATGTCCAAGCGATGCCTGCTTAATCACAGGCATCGGCACTTTTTCGTTCTTTAACAACCGCGATAATGGCAGGTAACACTGAAATAATAATAATCGCAATTAACACCAGCGAGAAATTATCTTTTACAATCGGCACATTTCCGAAAAGATATCCCCCCGTTATAAATAATCCAACCCACATAAATGCACCAAGGATGTTGTATATGATAAACTTGGTATAATTCATTTCGCCCATTCCTGCCACAAATGGAACAAACGTCCGAATGATGGGAATGAATCGTCCGATAACAATTGTCATTGCACCATGTTTTTCATAAAATTTATGGGCCTTGATGATATATTCTTTTTTGACAAATTTATTTTTTCCTTTTTCCAAAATCGTATTTCCGATTTTTTTACCGATATAATAATTAACCGTATCTCCGACGACGGCAGCAACAAAAAATGTCATAAAAAAAGCAACCACATTCAGTGACCCCATGGCAGACAGTGCCCCGGCGGCAAATATCAGGGAATCGCCTGGTAAAAAGGGAGTAACGACCAAACCCGTTTCACAAAAAACAATGAGGAATAACAATAAATAGGTCCAGAGACCATAATTTTGGATGATGCCGTATAATGATTCATCAAGATGTAATATAAATTCGATGATGTAGATTAATCCGTCCATTTATTTCTCCTTAGTTATAATTTAATAGGTAATTGAGAAAGTGCCATGAGCTTTGTTCGATGTTTTTTAATTTTGCAAATCCCTATATAATTTAAATGATTTTTCTCAAATATTCTTTTTTATCCTAATTTTCTAAATTCCTTTCTTCTTTATTATAACAGCACTCTCTGAGTTCCAAATAAAGTTTAGCTGAAAATTATCTGAATATTTTGTGCATATCCGGCGAGGAGCGCTGCTTTTGCTCTTCCAATAATAATTGCGTTATTCTTTATTAATTATACACACTTTACATTATTTTATATTAAGATTTATTGGTAATCATACCCTTGCTTATTGCCGCTAGACAAACACCAGTTGTACCAGCACCATATATACCAAGGTTCCACCGCCGATACTGAGCAGGTTATTTCGTTTCCAGATATGCAGCAGAGCTACAATTCCAACCGAAATAAACTCAGGAAACCCATGAGGCGGCGTCATAAAACTCACCCCTTTTAAACAATAAACAACAAGAATGGCAATCACGGCGGCCGGGAGCAGATCGCCTAATGTTTTTACCAAAGCCGGCACTTCTTTTCCTCCGCCAAATAGCGCAAAGGGCAAAAAACGGGTTGCAAAGGTACAGGCAGCCACGACCAGAATAACCAGTAAGGGGGTTAAAAATGCTGAACTCATTGGCATAACTCCTGACTTTCGCCCTGTTTAATGCTATTCCTGAAGACCAGCAGTAAGCAAACCGAGGCAATCAGTGCCGGTAAAATAAAAGCGCTGGCACCAAATATAAAGAGTGATACCACGCCGCAAATCATCCCCACAATGGCTGGGATATGCGACTGATAACTGTACCATTGCTCTATAAAAATAACAACAAAAAGAGCTGTCATCGCAAAATCAATCCCAGTAGTGTCAAAGCCGATAAAGCTTCCAATGATGGCCCCCAAGGTACAGCCGATAATCCAGTAGCTCTGATCCAAAGCCGCAACGGTAAAGAATACCTGTTTTTCGTTAAGTTCTTTGGGTATATTCATTCCGCACAAAAGCGAGTAGGTTTCATCCGTTAAAGAAAAAATCATGTACCAGCCCCACTTCCCCATTGCCTTGAATTTCTCAATAAAGGATAAGCCATAAAAGATATGACGACTTTGCACCGATAGGGTTAGAATAATCAGTGATAACAGACCCATCCCGCCCCCTAACAAGCCAATTAACACAAATTGCATGGAACCGGCATAAATAATCAGGCTGATAAAGAATGCCCAGATAAAATTATAACCGGCTTTCTCCAGCAGGATCCCAAAGGCAATGCCCATAAAGATATAGCCAAATAAAACTGGCAGTGTTTGAATAAATGCGTATTTTAATGTTTCTTTTTGCTTTGACATGACTCTTCTTTTGCTCCTCATTCTTAATTTCCCTTAAGCTACTGAAGTATTATAGCATAAATTCTAGTGTTAATGGTTTTCAATTTATTTTAGACTTGCATAATCCCCCCTTTTGATTATAATAGATTTACTTAAGTAAATTAACTATTAGTGTGATTAACTATTATGTCAGTTAATCATTAACCTATGAAAGGAGAATTAATTGAATAACAATGGACACGAACTGTTTCAGGCCTTTCATCGCATCAAGAAATCGAGTATGGGGAGAAATCATAAGGATTTAATTCATAATCTTAAACCCCATGAATTTTTTATGTTAAGCACCCTGAAAAAATTACTAACAGAACAAGAAAAAGATCAAAATGAAAACCAGGTAACCATTCCCCCGGGCATTAAGGTTTCTGAATTAAGCCGGGTCATTTCAATTTCGATGCCAGGTGTCTCACAAACAATCTCGACGTTAGAAAAACATGGTTATGTGGAACGGATTGCTTCAAATAAAGACCGCCGACTCGTTTATGTTAACCTTACCGAAGCGGGTCGGAAGCTTGAATCCGATGTATCCAAGTCCTGCAATCAAATCTATGATGAAGCCGCCAGCCTTTTAGGCGAGAAAGACACGCAGTGTCTGATTCATTTATTAGATAAATTAACACTCGCCTTTGATCAGATTGATCAAAAGAAATGCGCCTTAGAACAGAATGAAACAAAAGAAAGGAAAACAACATGATCAAGCTTGCACGCTATTTAAAACCCTATCTTCCGGTCCTCATCATTACCCTGGCTCTGCTTTTTGTCCAAGCCATATCAGACCTTAATCTTCCAAATTATATGTCTGATATTGTCAATGTCGGCATTCAGCAAAATGGAATTGAACATGCTACCCCAGAAGCCATTAGTGAAGATGGTTATACCCTTATGACCACCTTTATGACGGAAGATGAAAAAAATGCAGTGGCCGAAAACTATGCCCTGATGAGTCCTAATGACACATCAAATCCCCAATATGAAGCCACTTTAGAAAAATTTCCGCTTTTGGCTACCGAAAGTATTTATGTATTGACCAATACGGATGGTCAGACCTTTGAAACCCTGGATCCAATCTTTGGTCAGGCCACCTGGACCTTTATTAACTATATGCGTTCACTGGATACCAATACAACATCTGCCAGCTCCACTGAGAGTATGACGGACCTCGATTTCACAAAAATTTATGCGGCGCTACCGATGCTCACCCGTGCACCGGCATCAACTTTTGATGAAGCTCGGGCCCAGGCCACCGAGACCCCGGAAATGATGCAGCAACAAACCGCGGTCCAGTTTACCAAACAGTTTTATACCGAACTGGGTGTGGATATTGCTGCCATCCAAAACCTCTATATCTTAAAAATCGGCGCAATGATGTTGTTGCTTTCGCTGATCAGTATTACCGCTGCCATTGCCGTGGGTTTCTTTTCGGCCCGGACTGCGGCTGGCGTTTCCCAATCCTTGCGTCGAGATATTTTCAGAAAGGTGCAATGTTTTTCCAACACCGAGTTTGATAAATTTTCAACCGCATCATTAATTACCAGAAATACCAACGATATTACCCAGATCCAAACCTTTCTGATTATGGGAATCCGGATTCTGTGTTATTCACCAATTCTGGCGATTGGTGGGATTATTATGGCGCTCCGACGAACCACTTCAATGGGATGGATCATTCTCGTCGCCGTTGTGGCTATTCTAATTATTATCATCACTGTCTTTGCCATCGCCATGCCCCGGTTCAAACTGATTCAAAAATTAGTGGATCGCCTTAATCTGGTGACCCGGGAAAACCTCACCGGCTTAATGGTAGTTCGGGCTTTTGGTAATCAGAAATTCGAAGAGAACCGTTTTGATCAGGCCAATAAAGACACCACCGCCAACAATCTTTTTGTCAACCGGGTAATGGTCTTTATGATGCCAACGATGATGTTTATCATGAACGCCGTAACGTTGTTGGTCGTATGGGTCGGTGCTCAGCATATTGCCGAATCAACGATGCAGGTTGGTGATATGATGGCCTTTATGCAATACGCCATGCAGATCATGTTCTCTTTCCTGATGATGTCGATGATGTTTATTATGATTCCCCGGGCGGCTGTTTCCGGCGATCGTATTCAGGAAGTCCTGGCTGTTAAACCGAGTATCGTCGATCCGGTGTCGCCTCAACAACTGCCTAAAAAAGCCGATACAAACCTTGTTTTTGATCATGTCTCCTTCCGTTATGAAGGCGCCGAAGAAGATGTCCTCCACGATATCAGCTTTGTGGCCAATCCCGGCGAAACCACTGCCTTTATCGGTTCCACCGGTTCTGGTAAATCAACGCTGATCAATTTAATCCCCCGCTTTTTCGATGTGACCGCTGGTTCCGTCCAAGTTGACGGTATCGACGTCCGTCATGTGACCCAGCACGACCTGCGTGAAAAAATTGGCTATATCCCTCAAAAGGGTGTCCTGTTTTCCGGTACGGTTGCGTCCAACCTGAAGTATGGGGATAAAAATGCCAATGAAGAGGATCTGGCGATTGCCGCTCAGGTTGCTCAGGCGACGAGCTTTATTGAAGGTAGCCCCGATGGATTTGAACGGGAAATTGCTCAGGGCGGCAGCAATGTTTCCGGCGGTCAAAAGCAACGTCTTTCGATTGCCCGAGCGCTGGTACGAAAACCAGATATTTATATTTTTGATGACAGTTTTTCAGCCCTGGATTATAAAACCGATGTGGCGCTAAGACGGGCGCTAAAAGAATATACCGGCAACAGTACCGTTTTAATTGTTGCTCAACGAATCAACACGATTATGCATGCTGAACAGATCATTGTTCTGGATCATGGCCGAGTGGTTGGCAAAGGCACCCATAACGAGTTACTTAAAAGCTGCGCGACCTACCAGGAAATTGCATCCTCACAACTTTCAGAGGAGGAACTAAACATATGAGCGATCAAAAAAATATCAACATACCAAAACGCGGTAATGGCGGCGGCGGAATGGGTCGCGGTCCCGGTGGACCGGCCGGAATGATGCCGGGTGAAAAGCCCAAGGATTTTAAAGGGAGCCTCAAAAAACTGGCCCTCTACCTATCAGCCTATAAGATCGGACTTTTCTTTGTGCTGGTTTTTGCTGTGGCTTCGACGATCTTTATGATTGTCGGCCCGAAAATTTTAGGGAATGCCACCACCGCCCTTTTTGAAGGCGTTATGAATTTAATTGCCGATAATGGTAAAGGCATCGACTTTAACTATATCGGTCAGATTATTCTCTTCCTACTGGGACTCTATGTGATATCAGCCATTTTCTCTTTTATTCAGGGCTATATCATGACCGGCATCTCAATGAAGGTGACCTATGATTTAAGACGTAATATCTTTGCTAAAATCAACAAATTGCCTTTTAAGTATTTTGACAAAACCAGTTATGGCGAGGTGCTTTCCTTCCTGACGAATGATATTGAAACCATCAACCAGACCCTGAACCAGAGTGTTACCCAAATTATCACCTCCGTTGCCACCATCGTCGGAATCTTGATTATGATGTTTTCAATCAGCTGGCAGATGACCATTGTCGCGCTGCTGATTGTCCCCCTTTCATTTATCTTTGTGGTCATGATTGTTAAAAAATCACAACCGCACTTTAGTGAGCAACAAACTTATCTGGGTCATATCAACGGACACGTAGAAGAAATGTATGGCGGCCACAATGTTGTTAAGGCCTTTAATGGCGAAGAAGCTTCCTTTGAAACCTTTGACCACTACAACACGACCCTTTATAGCTCGGCCTGGAAGTCACAATTTCTGTCCGGTCTGATGATGCCGATAATGAACTTTATTGGCAACCTGGGTTATGTGGCGGTTTGTATTCTTGGTGGTTACCTGGCTGTCAACGGCCGTTTAACAGTTGGGGATATTCAGGCCTTTATCCAATATGTAAGGCAGTTTAATCAGCCGATCATGCAGATTGCCAACATTTCCAACATTCTGCAGCAAACCACTGCCGCGGCTGAACGGGTTTTCGTTTTTCTGGACGAATCCGAAGAAGTTGAAGAACATACCACTGATTTTGACTTGAACAAAGTAGCCGGCAGTGTCGTTTTCGACCATGCTAACTTTGGTTATAACCCCGATAAAACCATTATTAATGATTTCTCCGCTCAGATTAAAGAAGGTCAGAAAGTCGCCATTGTCGGGCCTACCGGCGCTGGTAAAACCACCATCGTTAAACTGCTGATGCGTTTCTATGATCTGGATTCCGGAGCCATTTTAGTGGATGGTCACAACATTAAGGACTTCAGTCGGGGCGATCTTCGCAATCTGTTCGGGATGGTACTGCAGGACACCTGGCTCTATAATGCCAGTATCCGGGATAACATCAAGTACGGTCGTTTGGACGCTACTGACAAAGAAGTTGAGGATGCGGCTGTCGCTGCTCAGGTTGATTATTTTGTTCACACGCTACCTGATGGTTACAACATGCTGTTAAATGAAGAAGCCAGCAATGTTTCCCAGGGGCAAAAGCAGCTCCTGACCATTGCCCGAGCGATCCTGGCTGATCCGAAGATTTTGATTCTTGATGAGGCCACCAGTTCTGTTGATACCCGAACCGAAGTGCTAATTCAGAAAGCGATGGACAACCTGATGGAAGGTCGAACCAGTTTCGTCATCGCCCATCGATTATCGACTATTAAAAATGCCGATCTCATTCTGGTTATGAATGAGGGCGATATTGTCGAACAGGGAAATCATGATGACCTGCTTGCTCAAAACGGCTTCTATTCCAATCTCTATAATTCTCAATTTGAGAAGGCTGAAGAATTAGAAGATGACTTGATCGATGATTTAAGAACGGTGTCGCCAATTCTCGGTTAAATAATTCAGGTTGTTGCCAAATTCCAAGTTAAAGCAACCGCTAATGATGCATTTTAATTTCGCAATTGCCTGCACATAATAAAAGAGGAAGTCTACCGTTTAGTCTCAATGACTACTCCGTAAGCTTCCTCTTTTTATTATCTGGTTTTAATAACACTAACCTGCTTAATTCCCCAGTTCATTTGCCACTGCTTCGATTTCATCCCGGATGGATAAAAATGCATCGACTAACACCGGATCAAAATGAAGCCCACGCTCCTTTTTGATAATTTCAAAAGCCGTATCATAGTCATAGATTTCTTTATAGGCCCGTTCTGATGTCAGCGCGTCAAACACATCCGCAATGGCCATAATCCGGGCGCTCAGTGGAATCGCTTCACCGGATAAGGCTTCCGGATAGCCGCCCCCAATCCACCGTTCATGATGGTACATGGCGACCTCGCAGACCATATTATAATAATCCACATCCTGAATTTTAACCAGAGCATTTTTTAAAATGTTCTGACCATTTTCCGCATGCTTTTTCATCAGCACCCATTCTTCTTCGGTCAGTTTTCCCGGCTTGTTTAAGATACTGTCGGAAACCATAATTTTCCCCACATCGTGAAGCGGTGCTGCCGAATGAAGCAAGCGAATAAACCGCTCATTGATGATTTCTGCATAGTCACCATTTTTATATAATACCGCTGCCATTTTCTCGGCATAGATGCTGGTTCGTCTGACATGCTCGCCTGTGATGGTATCTCGTATTTCAATGATATTGGCAAAACTGATGATCATCTGTTCCTGAATCTCTTCGATTTGAGCCGTTTTTAGAATTACTTCTTTTTCCAGATCCTGTTGATAATTGAG
>JAKLQL010000237.1 GCA_022013395.1 Acetobacterium sp. | reverse complement strand
TTGGGCTTTTTTGGCTTTTTTCTCAATGGTGGATGGCGCATGGAAATGATCGCTGGCAACTAATGCCTCTTTCATATTCTTCCGGGAAAATTCCAATACCTTAATGAGCAGTTTTGCTGATTTCATTGATCTTCTTTTGCCCGACAGTTCTTCGTATTTAAATACCTGGTTGTAACAGCAATATAAGAAGAAATCCATCAGATCCGGCATGACAACCTCGGCGCCTTCGGCTTCCAGCACTGCCTGAAGATTATTATTGGCAGTCGGATGGTATTTTACCAGAATTTCTCCCACGATGGCGACCTTTGGCAGCTTTTTATCGATACGCGGCAGGGCATCAAATTCTTCGACAATTTGCCGAACATTTTCTTTGAAATCCCGGAGATTTCCCTTTTTCATATTTGCTTTGATCTTTTTACGCCAATATTGATAGAGTTCTTCTGTTGATCCCGGATGCAACTCATAGGGCCTGGTGCCGCTGACAACTCGTTGCAGTAGATCACCATAAACGATGCCTACCAGTAAACGGGTTAACAGCGGTAAGCTAAGCTTAAACCCGGGATTCTTTTCGAGACCGATGGCACTCAGTGAAATAACCGGAATTTGGGACATACCGGCCGATTCCAGCGCTTTTCTGATAAAAGCCACATAGTTAGAGGCACGACAGGGTCCCCCGGTCTGAGTCATCAAAACAGATACATTATCAAGATCGTATTCGCCGGATTTAAGTGCCGCCATGATCTGCCCGGTTGTGATAATAGTGGGATAACAGGCATCATTATTAACATAGGTCAAGCCCTCATCAATGGCTGAATTGTCCACACTGGGCATGACGACAATATGATAGCCCCGGCTCTCCATGGCCTCTTCAATAAAATCGAAATGGATCGGTGACATTTGGGGTGCCAGCAGTGTATGCTTCTGTTTCATCGCTTTGGTAAAGACTACCCGCTGTTTCATTGGGGTTGGGGTAACCACAATATTATTCTTCGCCCGTTCGATCATGGCTGCTTTTAGCGATCGCATCCGAATCCGAATAGCGCCGAGATTATTGACTTCATCAATTTTGATCAGGGTGTAGATATTACCATGACTTTCCAGGATTTCCTGAGTTTGCTCGGAAGTTACCGCATCCAGACCGCATCCAAAGGATGTTAGCTGAACCAGCTCCAGAAAATCATACTGGTTGACAACCTCAGCCGCCTTATACAAACGACTATGGTATTTCCATTGGTCCAGCACCCGGAAGCGTTCATCCTCTTTGGGATGATAGAGATGGGCAATGGCGTCTTCAGTCAACACCGCCATGTCCAAGCCGGTGATGATATGATCGAGACCATGATTAACCTCGGGGTCAATATGATAGGGCCGGCCAGCCAATACAATCCCCTTTTGTCCGGTTTCTTTTAAATAAGCAATGGTTTCTTCGCCCTTTTTCTCCATATCCCGGCGGAAGGCTTCTTTTTCAGCAATAGCAGCATCCATGGCTTCGGTAATTTCCAGACGATTGATGCCATAGACCCCGAAAATTTCAGCCAGCCGTTCTTCCAGACGATGATCATTGTCAAAGGGTAAAAACGGATTCAAAAAGGTAACCCCTACTTTTTGGACATCATCCTGATTGTGTTTGATGGTCTCCGGATAGGACATCACAATCGGACAATTATACCAGTTGTCGACATCGTCAAATTCCTTTTCCTCATAGGGAATACAGGGATAGAAAATCAGACTGATTCCCTGTTCCAGCAGCGCCTGAATATGGCCATGAGCCAGTTTGGCCGGATAGCAGACCGATTCCGAAGGAATGCTTTCCATCCCTTTTTCATAAATCTTCCGGTTGGATTCCGGAGATAGCACGACCCGGTAACCCAAATGGGTAAAAAAGGTATGCCAGAACGGATAATTTTCATAAAGATTTAAAACCCGGGGGATGCCGATACTTCCCCGGGATGCTTCTTCTGGTGCCAGCGATGGATAATTAAAAATCCGCTGATACTTGTATTGATAAAGATTGGGCAGATCGGCATTTTTTTTGACATTGCCTTCGCCGATCTCGCAACGATTCCCGGTGATGTGCCGGCTGCCATCGTTAAAGCGATTGATGGTCAGCAGACAATTGTTACTGCAGCCGCCGCAGCGTTTGTGTCCCACTTCCACCTGAAAATCGTCCAGTGCCGCTAAATCCAAGAGATTGCTGTGTTCACCGGTAATATAATTTTCCCGGGCGATTAGCGCCGCGCCAAATGCTCCCATCAACCCAGCAATATCCGGTCGGATGACATTTTTTTCAGTGATTTTTTCAAAGGTCCGCAGTACCGCCTGATTGTTAAAGGTTCCCCCTTGCACAATGATATGTTCACCCAATTCTTTGGGGTTGTGGATTTTAATAACCTTCTGCAAGGCATTTTTAATCACTGAATACGATAAGCCGGCCGAGATATCACCAACTTCAGCCCCTTCTTTTTGGGACTGTTTGACCTTGGAATTCATAAAAACGGTACAGCGAGTACCGAGATCCACTGGATTTTCCGCCATCAATGCTTCTTCAACAAAGGCGTTCATGTCAAGGTCCAGGGATTTGGCAAAGGTCTCCAGAAACGAACCGCAACCGGAAGAGCAGGCCTCATTGAGAATGATGCTGTCGATGGTACCGTTTTTGATCTTCATGCACTTCATATCTTGACCGCCGATGTCGAGAATAAAATCGACCTCGGGACAGAAATATTTTGCGCCCTTGTAATGAGCGATGGTTTCAATTTCGCCAATATCCACTTTTAAGGCTTTTTTGATCAGGCTTTCCCCATAACCGGTGACGGTGGACTTGCCAATGTAAACATCTGCCGGCAAAGACCCGTAAATTTCTTTGATAATTTTAATGGATTGGGCCAAGGGACTGCCCTCATTGCCACCATAATAACTGTATAATAAAGCACCATCACCGTCAATAAGCACTGCTTTGGTGGTGGTAGAACCCACATCGATACCTAAGAAGCAGCATCCGGAATGGTCTTTTAAATTCTTTTTCACAACCTGATTTTGATCATGTCGTTCCCTGAACTGTTCCAGTTCTGCACGGGTATTAAACAGCGGGTCCAATCGGCCCACTTCATTTTCGGAAACCGAATCCAGATTTTCTACCGCAGTTACCAGATCTTTCAAATTCATCAGCGCTTCTTTTTCAGCTGAATAAGCCGCGCCCATGGCGACAAAGAGATTTGATTTTTCCGGAAAAATAATCTGCTCGTCAGTCAGTTTCAAGGTTTCAATAAACCGTTGTCGTAGTTCTGATAAAAAATAAAGCGGACCGCCTAAAAAGGCTACATTTCCACGGATCGGATGGCCGCAGGCTAAACCGCTGATGGTTTGGTTGACCACCGCCTGAAAAATTGAGGCTGCAATATCGGCTTTTTCAGCGCCTTCATTAATCAATGGTTGGATATCTGTTTTTGAAAAAACCCCACATCGCGAAGCAATTGGATAAATCATGGTATGGGTTTTGGATAATTCGTTGAGTCCTTGGGCATCGGTTTTTAACAGGGTCGCCATCTGATCCACAAAGGCCCCGGTTCCGCCGGCACAAGTGCCGTTCATCCGCTGTTCAATGGTACCTTTAAAAAAGGTGATCTTTGCGTCTTCGCCGCCCAATTCAATGGCCACCTCGGTTTTGGGTATCACCCGATCCACCGCCAAGGTGCTGGCCACCACTTCTTGGACAAAAGGTATTCCCAACCATTGGGAAATCATCAGCCCGCCGGAGCCGGTGACACAGACCCGGGCCTCTAAATCTCCCAGCTTTTCATAGGTTTCTTTTAAAAGATTGACTATCGTGACCTTGATATTGGATAAATGACGCCGGTATTCTTCGTAAATAATTTCATTTTTTTCATCGATTACCACTACTTTTATGGTAGTGGAGCCAATGTCGATTCCCATTTTAAAATTGTTTTTCATTAATCTTATGACCTCTTCTCTAACATGTCGGTTCTAATCTGATCTTATCTGAATTTAGTGATATGATTGATATAAGGGTTTTACCCGACGATATAATCGCTTGTAAATTTTATTATAAATTTCTGTATATTTCATGGTATTTTCCGGATTTGGTTCAAACACCCGGGATTTTCGAATCATTGATTTCCCCGCTGTTTGAATATCAGGATATTGTCCCAAACCGACAAAGGTAGCCATGGCAGCTCCTAAAGCTGTTGTTTCAAAGGTCTGCACCCGATAAACCGGCCGGTTTAAAATATCAGCCATAATCTGAGCGACGCCGTCGCTGCGTGATCCGCCGCCAGAAAGTCCAACCGATTGAATCGGCACCTTTGTTTTTCTTTCAATCAATTCAAGCCCTTCCAATAGAGCATATCCCAGGCCTTCAATGATGGCCCGGTAAATATGTCTTTTATCGTGGCCCTCGCTGAATCCGATAAATGAACCTTTGGCTTCCGGCCGAAAGGCTTCTCTACCCCAATAGGGTTGGTGAATCAGTCCATCTGCACCCGCCGGTGTCGTTTCAAGATAGCCTTCAAGCAGATCATGGATATCATTCGGATCTGACTGATGAAGGAATTCTTTGGCATACCATTCAACCATCCAAAAACCGTGATAAATAGTGACTTCTGGATTATACGCTTCATTGTCAACAGCGGCGAAAGATGGATAAAAAGGGTACAGTTCCACATATTTTTTAGTGGAAATCTCTACCGTTGATTGAGTTCCCAATGAAATGCTGGCAATTTCCGGTGTTAGTGCACCGACACCCACGGTTTCACAGCCTTTATCGGTACCCGATGCCACAATCGGCAAACCCAATGGCAGACCGGTAAGTTCGGCAGCTTCGGCTGTCAGCTGGCCAATTATTTCACAAGAATCAGTCAGTTCATAGCATTTTTCCGGCTCTACTTGAAGGATTTGACGTTTGACATCGTATTTGCCGCACCACTGCTTCTTTTTTGTATCGAAAGGCAGATGACCGGCGGTATCCGAACGACTGTCGGCAATTTTGCCAGTTAATCGGGTCAAAAAATAGGTCGAAAGAAAAACGACCCTGTGGGTTTTGGCCCAGATTTCCGGTTCCTGCTTTTTGATCCAATTGACATGCGCGGTTTTACTGAATGATTTTGCGTAACCACTAAATCCGATACATTTAAAAAGCAGCGCGTAGGGCCAGGGATACGGCAGCGGTTCTGCCAATTCCCGGCGATCCAGCCAACTGATAAAATTACGCAGGGGTTCGCCTTTTTCATCAACAACGGTGATGACGTCTCGTTGACAGGACACGGTCATGCCCAGGATTGTCTCAAACAAAACCGGCTCTTTGTCCTTGAGCTCCGCAACCACCTTAACCAGGGCCTTCCAGAACATTTCCGGGGAAGCTTCCTTCCACTGAAAGTGCTTTGAATAATAACCCTTAAATAATTCTTCGCTTTTAGCCAGCTCGTTGCCCTGCTCATCAAAAATAATGCCCCGAAGTCCTCGGGTACCGCAATCAATTGTTAAAACTGAATTATTTTTCCCGCTCTTTTTATTTCCGCTCTTTTCATTGTTGTTCAAAATCGATTCTCCAAACATCACACGCATTTCATACTATTATACCAAATAGTTGTTAAGTGTAAAAGAAAAAGCGTTGAATAAAAAGAATTAACTTTTTATTCAACGCATGATTTACACTGTTTTTTACGATTTGTCGAGGTTTTTATAATTTGATGTCTTTAAAATCCTTAACCTGTTTGGTGATAGCAATTTCAGTTGGCAGACGTTCAATACTGGATGCTCCGAAGAATCCGCATACGCCTTTAGTCCGATCCAATACATATTTGGCGTCTTCTGGTTCGGCCACTGGACCGCCATGAACAATTACCATAATATCTGGATTAACGGATTTACCGGCATCACAGATTTCCTGAGTCAACTTGACACAGTCATCCAGCGTTTTTGAAGTACCGGCACCAATACTGCCCTTAGTGGTCAGTCCCATATGGGCAACCAGAACATCGGCTCCGGCTTTGGCCATTTTTCTTGCTTCTTCTACATTAAATACATAGGGGGTGGTAACCAGATCCAGCTCATGTGCTTTTCTGATCATGTCTACTTCCAGATCATAGCCCATATTGGTTTCTTCCAGGTTTTGTCGGAATACACCATCGATTAAACCAACCGTCGGGAAATTCTGAACCCCGGAGAATCCGGCGTCTTTGACCTGTTTTAGAAACATTTCCATATCTCTAAACGGATCGGTTCCGCAAACCCCTGCCAAAACCGGGGTATCTTTGACAATCGTCACTACTTCTCTGGCCATATCCATTACTATCGCATTGGCATCACCATAGGACAGCAGCCCGGCTAAAGAACCGCGGCCGGCCATCCGGTAGCGGCCGGAATTATAAATAATGATCAGATCCACCCCGCCGGCTTCGGCGCATTTTGCCGAAATCCCGGTACCTGCTCCCGCTCCAACCACAGAAATGCCCTGTGCTTCCTGTTCTCTTAACCGTCTTAATACTTCTTCTCGTTTTATTGCCATGTTATTTCTCCTTTTGTTTAGTGTTGTCATGAACTGCCGTGAGCTTCGCTGCCCGTTTACACGAAACAATTTTTACACTGTACGGCGTACAGGCTACCGCCTGTTCGCCTACACGTTACAAAATAGTTTGTGAAAACAGACATCAAAGCAATTGACATATTTTTTATGAATATAAATGACCTATTCTCTAAACCGTTCATTGTTGTTCAATCATTGAAATCAGTTTTTTGGCCATTGCCAGGGCAAAGGCTTCGTCGTTGATATCGGTATCCATTTCGACCAGTTCAACCTTGTCTTCAATATTTGCCCGTAATTGTTTAAACAGTTCGGCATCCTCTTCGGGGCCGTAGAATGGCGCGCCTTCGACATCGATAGCCGAAACGCCTTTCAAGGGTAGGAATAAAGCCACGGGTCCGGTAGCCATATTTAGTTTACCGGCGATGATTTTTCCCATTTGGGAACATTCGTCAACGGTAGTTCTCATCAGGGTAACGCTGGCATTGTGTTTGTACAGGTTGCGGTTTTTATATTTTTCCGGAACGGTTTCAATCGCGCCAAAATTGACCATATCCAAGGCGCCTACCGAAACGACTTCTGGAATGCCTGCTTTGGCAGCGGCTTCCAGCCTTGTTGGTCCGGCTGCGAAGACGCCGCCGGCCACCTCGTCGCACCATTCGGTGGTGGTGGCGTCAAAGACGCCTTTGATAAAGCCAGCTTCAATAAGACTTTCCATGGCCATGCCGCCAGCACCGGTAGCATGGAAAACCAGCACCTCATAGCCCTGATCTTCCAAATATTCTCTGGCTGTCGTGACGCAAGGAGTAGTTACCCCAAACATGGTGGCTGCTAATAAAGTCTTTTCTTCCTTCAGTTCCGGAATATCAAAACTGGCCATCCCGGCAATAGCATTGGCGGCATTGGCCAAAATGTGATTGGAAATACTGTTGATTCCCGAAATGTCGACGACTGAATACATCATGGTGATATCTTTTTCACCTACATAGGGACGCGTATCCCCGGAAGCCACTGTGGAAACCATAATTTTTGGTACGCCTACCGGCAGACTTCTCATCGCAAAGGTGCCAATGGTGGTGCCGGCTGATCCGCCCAGACTGATGACACCATCAATCTTTCCCTGATCATAAAGATCTTTGGTAATTTTAGCTGCTCCAGCCATCATGATGTCAATGCCCAGGCCCCGATCATGTTTTTCTTTGAGTTCAACCAGGGACGATCCTCCTGCCGCCGCGACGGTGTTACTGGAAATATCCGGTTCGAACAAAGGATCACCGATAACCCCGCAGTTAACGGTGGTGGTGGTTAAACCCCGCTTTTCGATGAGTTCTTTAATAAACTGGAATTCGTGCCCCTTGGTATCAAAGGTCCCTACGATTAATACATTTTTCATTCCATGCCCCCCTTGAATTTATTTAACTTAGTATTTTTATATAAATACATATATAAGCAAGGTTTGTGCCAATGGTAAATTTGTATCAAAGCCATTGATACTGACATTCCTAATATAGCAATGGGAAACTATTTTCTCAATCCAAAGTTAATTGGGCAATATTTTCCCACTCTGAGAATATATTGCCCGATATAATTCGTTATGCCTCCACTTCTTTGGCGGATAAATTGTATTTTTGGATCTTATTATAAAGCGTTCGTCGCGAAATACCCATGCGATTGGCCGCTTCGGTTCGATTCCACTGGCAGATCTCGAGAATTTCTAAAATATAGTTACTTTCCAGATGATCCTTGCTGTTGGCTAACCGCTCCGAATTCTTTTGAATAAGTGGGCTTTCATTTTGTTTTTCCGGAGAAAGATGAAAATCTTCCACCACCAAATCAGTTCGTCTGATGTATTTACCCTCGCTGAGAATGACTGCTCTTTCCAGGACATGCTTCAGCTCCCGGACATTTCCCGGCCAGGGACATTCCATCAGATAGGCCATGGCATCCGGCGCCAGCCGCTTTTCTTCCAATTGGTACTTTATTTTAAATTCTTCTAAAAAGCGATTGCATAGCAGCGGAACATCCTCAGTATGTCGCCGCAGCGGCGGCGTATTAATTTCCACCACGTTCAGCCGGTAATAAAGATCTTCCCGGAAACGATTGTCAGCCACCGCCTGCTTAAGATCCACATTGGTGGCGCAAACAATTCGGACATCCACAAAAATCGTTTTTTCTCCGCCAACCCGTTCAAATTCCTGCTGTTGGATGATCCGTAAAACCTTTGACTGCAGATCGATATCCATTTCACCAATTTCATCCAGAAACAGGGTGCCATGATTGGCCAGTTCAAATTTTCCCAAACGTCGTTTATCCGCTCCGGTAAAAGCGCCCTTTTCATGGCCAAACAGTTCACTTTCCAGTAAATTGGGCGGCAAGGCGGCACAGTTCACCTTAATCAGCGGACCAAGACAACGTTTACTGTTAAAATGCAGCGCTTTGGCCACCAGCTCTTTCCCCGTTCCGCTTTCGCCCTGAATTAGCACATTGACATCCTTATCGGCCACCTTATTGATGAGTTCATACATATCCTGCATGATCAGGCTCTGACCGACAATTTCGTCAAAGCCTCTTTTTTTAAGCAATTCTTTTTTGAGATGTTTGTTTTCCTGTTTTAATTTATAATAATTTTTAAATTTATCCGTCGTTTCTGAGATGGCCAGCTCGGTAGGAATCCGCTCAAAGCTGGAACCGCCAATATATCCGATGGTTTGGGAATTTTTATAAAAATAATAGGCATCCTCCGGGGAGTTGATCGGGCCGCCGTAAATCATCTTATAAGTACGGGGATTGATCTCATCCACCGCCCCAAAAATCCGTTCCGTTAGTTCCAGACATTCATTGATGGTGGAAAAAACTTTTCCTGATTTTTCGCCGCCCCGGGTCCAGCCAAAATGAGCGCAAACCACATCCACACCGACCTTCGTCATTGCTCGGGCCTGTTCTTCGTCAAACACAAAGGCAATGGTAAAAAGGTTGGCTGCCACCGCTTTTTTCATAAATTCAATTTCATGATCATAGCCCAGCCCTTTTTCCTCCAGCCACTCTCTAAACTGGCCATCAACCAGCCCAATGGTCGGAAAATTGTTGACCCCGCTAAAACCCAGATCCCGGACTTTTTGAATCAGTTCCTGATGGGTATAGTTGGGATCAGTGGCATTAATACCGCAGATCACCGCC
>JAKLQL010000236.1 GCA_022013395.1 Acetobacterium sp. | reverse complement strand
CCCCCAGCTCGGCCACCACCTGTTTGAGGCGTTTGGGGATCGGCACCCCCAGGGCGGCCAGATTTTCTGTAATGCTCAGGCCTTCGTTGGCAATGTAGAAAAAGATCATCGCCGACCGCAGCGGGGCGCCGGACCCGCCTAACAGGGTGGTGTCCAGTAGGTGCCCCATGGCGACGACGGTAAAGATCAGTATTTTTCTGAGGATGCCGCGAAAGCCCTGGGCGCTGGAGAGACGCTGCTGCTGGGCCGCGGCCAGAACCCCGGTGAGGTAGTCGATCACCACAAAGGCGGTGAGACAGAGGAGAAAACCGTCCCAGCCGCCCAGGATCTGGCCAATCAGGCCACCGACCAGAGCCCAGCTATACCGCCAGATGGACAAAGCCCCGGTCGGCATAAAGAATGGCTGCCAGCCCCAGACTTTCCGCGATGGCGGCGACGGTGTCAATCGGGATGCCGGGGGCATAGAGATCGGCGGCCTGACCAAAGAGATGCTGGGAATTGTCGACGCCCCCCACTTCGGCGTTGCGTGTGGGGCAACGGACCCCGGAGGTGATGATCACCGGAACGTTTAAGGCGTTGCGCAGGGCTTCCAACTTCAGCAACAGCTCCAGATTCATCTCCGCCGGAAAGCCGTCACAATAGGCCCCGCCGCAATCGCAGGCAAATTCCGCCCGGGCAAAATGAGGAGTCGAGCCATCGCCATCAAAGGAGATGATGCTAAGCTGCTCGGTAAAGAGCCGGTTCTCCGTGAGGCTCCCCACCTGGCCATCGGGGCTAAGTCCCGAGTCCTGCTGGAAGGCCTTAACCGCCTTCTGGGTTTTGGGTCCATCCCGGCCATCAATCGGCCCGGGAGCATAGCCCCGGGCCACCAGGGCTTCCTGGACTTTTTTAATAAATGGGTTCATCGTTTATCCTTTCGGTATTGTTAGTTTGTCAGGGCCGAAACCTGTGGCCCCTTGTTTTTTAAAAATAAAACCAGTACCGACAATTGTTACATCATGTTGACCGCATCGGGGCGGACACGGCATCGCCTGTCCGATCCCGCAGCGGTCAACAGATTAACAATTGGTCGGTACGGCTGTCGGCCGAAACCTGCGGCCTAGCTCATCGAAAAGGCGGTGGTGTCGGTGACGACCAGTTCGGCCTTGGCTTTGGCGATCAGGTTCATGCCATCCGGGGCAAAAATGTTTTTGGCAATGATGCCCGCCATGGCGGTGTTGACCGCATCCACCGTCAGTCCCGACTTGGGATTGGTAATCGACATGGTGGTGGTTTTCAGATCCGACCGCTTAAAGGTCAGTTGCAAGATGGTATTTGCTGCCATAGAGTTCCTCCTTTCGTTAGATTTGAATCAGCGTTAGACCGGTACGATCAGGCTTACTTCCTGTTTGATGACTTCTTCCAGTACCGGCTCCTGAAGCCCGGCAATGATCGTCGCCACATCATAGATGTCGGCATCGGTGGCCGCGGCTTTCACATCGCCATAGGTGCGGCTGGTGATTTTTTCCTTCCCATCGACGAGGCCGTGGTTGGAGCGGATCTGGATCTTCTGTTCCAGAAAATCAGTGGTTACTGCCATTTGGATGTCCTCCCTTCCTAGATTTGTTTTCAGTTTATCATGATCGGCAGATGGCTTTAAATGGCGTGTTGACTGAGCAGAGTCGGACCGATAATAGAGTTAAAGCGATCCCGACTCAGACAGTCAAAAACGATAACCCAGTAACGACAACCTCACCGGGTTAGTTTTAACCCGGCTTTTTTTTCTGCCCCCAGCCCCCGGGCATGGAGCCGGTAGACCCAGCGCAGATCATACCCCATGGCATCCGCGATGTCGGCAAAGGGCTGGTCATTGATGTAGCGGCGGGTCAGCAGCTCCTGGATCTGGGGGCTGGCCTGGTTGTCAATGGCGGCCACCAGGGCCTGGTTGGCGGCTTCCAGCTGACGGCTGTCCCGGTCAATGGCGGCTCGGAGCTGGCCGATCTGCGCTCGACTGCGGCGATTGGTCGCCGATGTCGCCCGATAGATCAGCGCCAGCTGTTTCTGAGCATGCTCAAGAAATTGGGTATTGCGCCAGATCCGGGCCTGAAGGTCGGTGATATTGGCTTTGATCGTTTTGATGGTTTTGTTACTCATGAGAAGCTCCTTTCTTTTTATCGGTAGTGGTGGTACCGCCGGGCTGCTAACCCAGGGGTGCCGTTGCCTCCGCACGACAGGGTGACACCCGCAATCTCCCCTGACATCCTCCGGCATGCTTTTTCCGCTACTTTTGCGTTGGTTTCTTTTCACCCGGTTCCGGGCTTTCCGAAAGGGTCGAAAGGGTTGGGCGTTGAAAAACCCTAATGTTTTATTTTAATTTTTTTTTGTTTTTAAGAGCTGAGTTTGGAAAAAACCCTTTCGATCCTTTCGAATGGCTTATTAAAGCCACCAAACACTTTCGCAACCCTTTCGAAATGCTTCGAAACCCTTTCGTTTTAACGGTATTGGCAATAACAAATTCGCTACTTTGTCTCATTCTGTTCATCATCAGCCAAAATCCTCTAATTCTTCAAGGTCAATTCCCGCATAAACGATCCGTCTTGACAGCGAATCCTTCGTTTTTTCGACCATCCCAAAACTTTCTTTTAACTCCATCCAGAAGCGTTTCTGACTCACTGGCCGTAGCCCCGATGACCCGCTGTACTGCTGGTAGGCGTGGTAGAGCTGGGCCGCCGAAACCTGCCGTTTAGCCTCGACCACGCAGCAATCGGACACAAAGGACAGCACCGAGCTGCCGGCTACCCGATAGCTTTCCAGAGCGGTCTGGCTGGCGGCGGAGGTGCTGAAACGATAGCCATTGTGATCGAGGCGCGTCAGGCCCGCCAGGGCCCAGTTCAGGATTCCCGGCGCCTCCCGGGCCAGCTTTTCTTTTAAATGAAGGTCCCGCTGCTGGGGCGGTTTGGGTGGCCCAAAGGGGATGATCACCAGCCGCCGGTAAAAGGCCTCGCTGCGGTCGCCGAGATTTTTAGGGATGCTGTTGCAGGAAAAAACCAGCCGGGCGGTACTCTTAAAGCCGTGGGGGTCCTTATTTTTACGCTGGGCGGTGAGCCAGTCCTCCCCGGTGATGCTCTTAAACAGCGAGCTGTCGTCAATATTTTTAGACGGCAGATCGCCAGCCGACCGTCCAGCTCGGCGGTCAGAAAGGTCTCGCCGAGATTCTGCCAGGAAATATTGGAGACATTGGCCGAACCCAGCAACAGCTCCTGAATCACGGAAAGCAGCGTCGATTTACCGGCGCCCCCTTCCCCCACCAAAACAAAAGCCTTCTGCGCCCGGGTAACCGGCACCAGCAGATAACCGCACAGCTCCTGAACCAGCAGCTGGGTTTCCGGGTCCAGACAGTCGTTTAAAAAGGCCGCAAAGATCGGCGCCGCCGCCTGGGGATCATAGCTCACCGCCAGCTGAATGGTTGAGAGCAGCTGGGGATCATGGGGCTTAAGCGTCCGGGTCGACCGTTGATAGAGGCCGTTTTTTAAATTGATCAGCTCTTTGTTGACATTTAAGTTTTCGGGGCTGCGCAGAATTTCCATCGTCCACTGGCCAATGACGTCGTTGATCTGATGCATCTCGACGTCATCGGTGCGCAAGTATTTACGGACGATATGCTTGCAGTGGAGCTCCTCCACCTTTTTATAGACCCCACCCAGATACTGATAATAGCATTGCCGGGAATAAAAGATGTTTTTGTGAGCCGCCAGGGCGTTGGCCAGCACTCCGGGGATCAGCCGCAGCCCGGTTCTGGTTTGCCGATACCAGGGCGGTGGCGGGACCTGGCCCCGGTCCCGGGGCTGCCGGGCCGAACAGCGGCCCAACTGGGAACAGTTAAAACCCCAGGAGGAAATCGTTTCACAGCTGAAGGGCCCGGTATTGGAGCGGCGAAACTGCTCGATTTTGGCCGCCGTAGCCGCGAAACTATAACCGGGATGCGCCGCCGACAGCTGATGGATGGCCGCCTCGCCGCCGGGAACATCGGCCAGATTGGTGATCATCGGATACCACAACGGTTCCGGCAGGGTGGCGGCCTGTTCCTGACAATGGCGGATAAAGTCGCAGGTGCTCAGCAGCTGCTCCAGATCAAAATCCCCCCGGGGCAGATCCAGCGCCACCGTCGACCGGGCTTTGGCAGTGTTGGCTTTTTGTTCGGCAGTGACACTCACCCCAAAGCGGGGATCATCAGGATGCAGTTCGCAAAGCACGGCTGCCAGTTCGGTCTGGCGATAGCGCCGCTGGGGTTCAAACAGCAGACAGCGCACCGCCACCGGCTCCCCCTTGTGGTGATCAAACCCCGGCAGCCGCATCACCCGGCTGAGGTTGGCAATCACCGGATCGCCGGAAAAATGTGCCGCCAGTTGTTTCTGGATCAGGGTGAACCGGGCCAGACTGGCGGCGTCGGCGGTTACCGCAGATTGCGGGCGGGTACTACCCGCCTCGACAAAATGATGCGGGGCGTCGTCATTGTTTTCTACTGACGTTAATTCATGGTTCGTAGGGGCGTTTATCAAACGCCCGGGTTCATCGGCACCCGCCAGTAGCCAATAGCCGTGGAGGGATTTCCGGGTCCGCACAATAATCGAGGGCGGTAGCGGAAAGGCCATCAGGTTGTCCCATTGTTCTGCCAGCGGCAGATCGTCGGCTTCGACAAACTGGGCCGCCACCGCAGTGATCTCGGCATCCTTATGGCCGCCGGGGTTAACTACAAAAAAGATCCCCCGCTGTTCGCCGTCATTCTCCGCCCGGAGCTCCGCCAGCAGCGCCCCGTCCTGATCCGCCAGTTGGGCCGCCGTCACCGTCCGGTTGCGCCCCCGGCCGCCGCGACCCTCGGGCCGGTCGGCAAAGCTGCGCAAGCCATAGGGCCCGCCATGAAAGGCGGCCAGAAAGGCCGCCGGGTTAATCTCGAGGGGGATGATGTTTTCATATGCGTTCGTGTTCATTGCTTTTCTCCATTTATATTATTTATCTCGGCCATCGGAGGTTGCGTTTCCTCCGCATGACAGGGGGACATTTCGGGATGTCATCCTAAGGGCTGACACACCGTAACGTCCCCCTTTCATCCTCCGGGCCAACATGCAGCCTTGATTCAGGGGCCGACATTTACGTGAGACAACACCCCCATACCAGCCACCAAGGGGCGAAACCAACCATTAATTACAGGACAGACAATCGTTAACCCGGTTGTCGGCATCGGGACGGACACGGCGATAGCCTGTCCGATCCCGCAGCCGACAATGGATTAACCATTGTCTGGCCGACCACTACCTCTTATTCGCCCGACTGCCACCCCACCAGCGAACCATAGCGGTCGCCGACGGTAACTTCCACGGCCAGGGGGACGTCAAAGCCCGGAAAGGGCGACGCCGTCATCACCGTGGTGATCCAGGCAATGGCATCTGCCAGCCGGGGGGTCTCCACCTCAAAAACGATCTCATCATGAACCGTCAGCAGCGGCCAAATGAATGGCCGCTCCCCCAGTCCCGCCTCCAGCCGGACCATTGCCAGCTTTAAGATATCCGCCGCCGTGCCCTGAATCGGGTGGTTCAGGGCAGCCCGCTCAAAATGACTCTGGAGCCCCGGTTCCGGGGCGTTGATCCCCGGCAGAGCGCGGCGCCGGCCCAACGCCGTGTCAACCGTTTCGTGATAGCGGGCCGCCTGACGGGTCGCTTCCTGCCAGGGCGTAAGTCCCGGATAGGCCAGCCGGAGATTGAAAATCATTGCCTCACAGGCTTCCAGACTGAGTTGCTGACCGGTTTTGACCCGCAGAATATCCTGAAGCCCGCGGGGATAGAGGCCGTAGAAAATCCCAAAATTGATATTTTTGGCCACCGTCCGCCGAGCCTTATACTCCGGATGGCCCTTGTCCCCGGCCTCGGCCAGCGTGATCCCATAGATGGCCGCAGTGGTGACGGCGTGGATATCCCCACCCTCCCGGTACACCGCCAGCAGGTTGGCATCCCCGGTAAACCAGGCCCCGATCCGCAGCTCGATCTGGCTGTAATCCACCGCCACCAGGGTGGTACCCGGCCGGGCCATAAAGAAATCCCGAACCGGGATGCCATGGGCCGGCCCCGCCGGCAGGTTCTGACAATTGGGCTGGGCCGAAGAAAACCGCCCGGTGGCCGTCCCCAGCGGAAACAACCGGGTATGGATCGCCCCGGTGGCCGGGTTGATCTGCTCCCCCAGCCCCAGCACATAGGTTTGATAGAGCTTGGCCAGACCCCGATAGGCACTGATCGCTTCCAGATAGGTGATCGCCGGCAGGCCCTGGGCCCGGCAATAGGCGCTTAACTGCTGGATGGCATCCTCATCCAGGGCCGCTTTGCCGGTGTCGGTGCGTTTTTGCACCGGCAGACCGAGATCGTCAAAGAGATAGGCCTTAAGATCATTGGTAGCGGCATTTTTGCCCACCCGCACCGGTCGGCTGCCACCCCTTTCCAGATCGTTCTGGTAAATCCCCAGCTGGTCCTGACAAACTGTGGCCGCGGCCGCAATGCCAGCCGCATCGATCCGGAAGCCGCGGTACTCCATCCGCGCCGTAAACAGCGCCACCGGACTTTCGATCGCCTTGATCAGGTCTTCGTGCGCCGGGATATTGGCCTGAAACCAGTCGTTTTCCAGAAAATAGAGGCGCCGGGCCAGATCGGCATCACTGCAGGCATAGTTGATGGTCCGCTGATCCCCGGGATCGAGATCGGCAAAGCTGCCCAGCCCGACCACCGCCACAAAACGGGGCAGCGCCAGAGCCAACCAGTCCCAGGCCAGGGTTTTCAAACCCACATCAGCCAGCCGGCGAAAATGCCCGTCCTCTTTATAAATCAGCTGCGCCCCGGCCATGGTGTCATACACCGGCGCCACCAGAGCAATCCCCCGGGCCAGCAGAAACTTGGCCTCAAAGGCCAGGTTATGGGCAATTTTAATGACCCCGGGGTTTTCAAAAACCCGGCGGCGCAAAAAATCAAACACCACCTCGGCCTCGGCATTGTCAAAACCCCGGTGGTTAAGCGGCAGATACACCCCAGTGCCCGCTGCCACCGCCAGCGAAACGCCGACAATCTCCCCCCGGTGCGGATCCAGAGCCGCCCGCCGATCCTCCCGCCACCCCAACCCTGGGGCCGTTTCAAAATCAAAGGCAATGATCACGGCATCACCCAAATAATCCGCCACCACCTGCAAGTCCGTTGTCATCCAATAATTTGTTTTCATTTTATTCCTTTCTCATTGCGGGGAAGTGGCCACAAGAAACCTATATACAGGGGCCGACATCAACCCTTAATTACAGGCCAGACAATCGTTAATCGTGTTGTTTGCATCAGAGCGGACACGGCGTAGCCTGTCCGATTCTGCAGCAGACAACTGATTAACCATTGTCTGGCCGACCACCACCTTTTATTCGGCCCACTCATTTCCACGCAAAAAAATACCGCATGTACACAAACTTTTGGGCCACTTCCCTAAATTTGTGAACATCCGGTATCTTAGTCACTCTGTTTAACAGGCGCATCTTAACTCAGTATCATTTCACATCGGCACTCTTTAATTATCTTTTTTTCGTTGGTCTGGCTTTCCCGCCAAACCGTCCTCCTTTTTTAATTATTTGATCGAATGGGAACTCAACTGCCCGTCGCGACTGCACTTCACATCGATGATGGCATCCCCATAAATGACATGATAATCCAGTACCCGGTGCTCACAGACCTGGCAGGACAACTGCTTGAGCCGGGGCAGCACTTCCTGGTGCTCGATTGAATGACGGGAAATATAGCGGATATCATTGCCTTTGACTTCAATCAGGATCTGCTTGCGCAACCACTGGCATTTAAAACCAATTATCAGACAGGCTTCCCAGTGATTGACCCGGCACAAAACACCACGACAGCGCGTTCGGACTTGTTTTGATTGTGCCCCGCTAAATCGGCAGGTTCGTGCGTGCGGACATCGGACAACCGTAATTCCCGGCCCATTTTCACCCAGATCTGAACGCTTCGCTTGCTTTTTTATGTGTCTATTTCTGTTGACGTGCATTTTCATTACCATCTCTTTCTTACTGCACCGATGGTTGAAATTTTCTTTACCGAATCGATTACTGACCATCGGTTTTTTTCCACAGACTACCGTTATCCTCCTTTACTTCTCTAAACCAGCAATGCCAAGTGCATTGAATACAATTATTATATCAAAACAATCAATCGTTTTCAACAACTTTTGATGATATATATTTGTCATAAAAACAACCTCTAGCGCGTTTACCCCGCTAATTGTTGGCAAATTTTCATCACCCTACTGCTTTTTGCTCGCTTCGTTCACAGCACCCGGTTCTCGGCAAAACTGTAATACCCTTCCCCGGCGACAATAAT
>JAKLQL010000235.1 GCA_022013395.1 Acetobacterium sp. | reverse complement strand
CCTCGATCGGTTCCCCATAACCCAGGGTCAGAAAAATCGTGTAGGAAATATAAGCAAAAATCACAATTCCATTGGTCACCAGACCCAGGGTAATATTGCTGAAATAGGTAATAATGATTACCACAAAGGTGACATTGAGCATCACCAGATTCAAAATATAATTAGCCGAATCCGAGGCTGTAAAAACAATGGTAACAAAGGACAACACCAAAAAGAAGACGATGCCAAGATCTGACAAAACCTGATCTTTATTTTTCATTTCCGCCAGCCTCCCTTCTTCAGTTGAATGCCATTCTTACGAATAACAAAGGCGACGCCCACTGCCAGCAGAATCAGGAACATAACGCTGACCAGAATAAAAATCTGGGCATCCTGTCGCAAGGCAACTTGTTTAACCACCGCAACGGTGGGGTTTTGAATGGCTTTGAATCGATAGGTCATCACCTTTCCGTTGGTGTCTGCCAGGGCGGCGTCACCGGTCAATCTGCCAAGGTTTTTCAGCTCACCGAGATTATTGCCAATGGCTGTCAAACCAATATTTTGAGGGGCTGTGACCATCAAGGCGGCCCGACCCGGTTTGCTGTAAAGCGAGTTCAGCAGCTGAACTGACCCCAGCGTTTCACCATAAACTGGGTCAATGATGAGTTTTTCATTGGTTTCAAAGGTTGTGCCCTCGGCATTGAATTTGAAATACAGCTTATCGTTACTGTTTTTAATAAAACTGTTATTCTGATCGGTACCCAGGGCAATAATATTGGAAGACACGGCGGTTTCATTCATCCCATCCGGATGGATCACCGTCAATTCGCCGTTATTGCCTTTTGTATAGCGCCCTAATACCCGGAACATTTTGGCCAACGTATTGCTGGTGTCTTTATCCAATTGATCGGGCACCACCATGGTCACCGCATTAAAATTGTAATCCGATACAAACGGTGACGGATAATTTTCAAAAATCAAATCATCACTGGCCACCGAATTTATTTTGAGCATCGTCTCCTGGGTAAGATAGGCCCAGGGCATATCGCCCTGTCGCAAGCTGCACCAGAGATCTTTGATTTCAAGATCAAAGGCAATTTTTACCTGAAAGGCACCGCCAATGTCAATGTCGGTGGGGATGGCAATGGTCGCTTCATCGCCGCCGGCCTTTTCCAAGAAAAGCTTTCGGCTACCTACCGGAATATCATTGATATAAACCGTCATCAATGACCGGTCAAAATCGAGGTTTTCAGAATACCGATAATTCAGATAAAACTCGCTGGCGTCAGAAAGACTACGGTTGGCCGGATAATTGATGGTAAATTCTTTGACCTGCCGAAAGGCACCCTTAAAATACGTACCCTCGTTGCCAGCAAAATTGATGTACGTTTCCGGTTCAACTACCGGAGTTTTGACATCTTCGTTTTTTCCCAACACTTTTATGCTTGTTTTGAGCTGGTTCATTAACGAGGGATTCCCCAGCATCTCACCCGCATTGATTAAGGCGACATCATTTTTTGCACTTATGACAAGCGTATTTGTTCCGGTGCCTTCATTGACAAGCACCAGCAGCGCATCTTCATCATTAAGCCCAATCTGATCAACCACACTGCGATAATTGGCAGTCAGCTGGTCGTACTTTGATATCACAATTCTGTTTTTGGCCTGATTGGCGGCGGGATCACTGCTGGTCAAAATGGGAAAATAACCGTCGGCATAGATGGTTTGATTGGATAAACCAGAGACACCCCAAAGGGCCGCATTGAGTTCCCCGGTATTATTGGTATCTGAAACAACAAACACCGATTCACCATATCGTAATGAATCGACCTCAAAAAAACGATTATAAAAGGATTCAATACTTGTGGTAAAGGCATTCTTGTCATATTGAACAAAGATGGCTGATTCCTTGAAGATATCTAGCCAATTTGCCTCACTGACATCATCTACACAGGGCAGAGCGTCCTGGGTTCGCATGTAACCGTCAATTCGGATATTATTGTAGCCGGCCTTCAAAAACTCCAAGGGCACATAAATATCAATGCCGTGGCGACCGCCGGTGTTGTCCGCCGGGCGGAAGGAATAAAAATAGGAATCATTAATAGCCACCGTCAGACTGGATAATTGGGTGTCCGCCAAAGGCGTCGCCCGGTATTCCAGATGAAGCAACACACTTTGGACATTCCAGTCTTTTGCCACCCAAAAAGTTTGTTCCACCGTTGAAAACAGCCCCTTCATGGCATAATCTGTAAAGTTGGTCGTAAAAGTCTGGGGGGCTGTTCGCAAATCGGTTTGCGCTTCCCCACCATAATTGGCCGCAGCCACCGGCTGAATCAACATCACCAGCAGACTTGCCATCAGGATCAGCGTCATGGTTAATCTCTTTTTCATTTTCTCCTCCTTTGTCTGTCGTTCTAGCCCTGGAAGCGTTCGGTTTTATACCATTTGCTATCCTGTTTTTTAATGCGGTCTTTAAAATATTGAAATACGCCATAGACAGTTACGATGATCCATAACTGACAATAGGTAAAATACATCAGGGCAATGACAAAGAAATTCGAAACTGACATTTCCCCTTTTTCGGTGGTCAGAGAAATAAATACCCCTAAGACAAACATGATAAAAGCGGTAAACCAGAGTAGATTACTGAATCCCTGGATGGAGGTGGATACCAGTCCCGCCATATTCATGACGAAAATGATATCCGATACCACCAGTGCCGTTAATAATAGGAAGTAGGTTGATAAAAAATAAAAAATATCGAAACGAATTTTTTTTGCTTTAGGGTCCACCAGATAACCGATATTTT
>JAKLQL010000234.1 GCA_022013395.1 Acetobacterium sp. | reverse complement strand
CCTTTTGCTTTTAAAAAATAAATACGAATCATAAAAAACTATTTAAATAAAAGTGTTTTATTGGTATAATAAGCAGGTATTTCGTGCGCCCGTAGCTCAGGTGGATAGAGCAGTAGTTTCCTAAACTGCGTGCCGGAGGTTCAAATCCTCTCGGGTGCACCAAAAAGAATTTAACGGCGTTTGGCCGTTTTTTAGTTTAAAAACATCTTAAATAAGAAAATAAAGCCATTGCAATGTCGAACAACAAGGTTTATACTTTCAAAGATTGCAAATAAACAGAATGGGATGAGGATTAGAATGGAAGACTACAAGAAGTATTTAATCGTTTTTGGGCTTTTATTGTTGTTTGCGCTGATATCACCCATTATTCTGGCCTGGTTGAATATTATCCTTTCGCCCTATATTACAACGGCAGGCGTCGCAATGATCATCTTTGTTATAACGGTTCTGATTGCATGGTATGGAAAGATTGGGCGGAAATAACACGGTTAACATTAACCAGTCACGAAGAATAAATACAACAGATAGAACTAATTTAGAAAAACAGCAGGAGATTAAGTTGAAGATACGATTAGTAGAAGAGAAAGATTATCAGCGGGTACTGGATATTTTGAATGAAGCCATTGCCGCGAGGAAGTTTACGGCGCAATTGTCACCAGCAACCATGGCAATGCGTAAAGATTGGTTTATTCATCATTCGGCACCACGACATCCGATGTTTGTTGCCGAAATAGATGATCAGGTTGTCGGTTGGATCACCCTGACAGAGTTTCGGGCTGGTCGGGAAGGCTTTCGGTTTACATCCGAAGTCAGTTATTATATCGATAGCCGCTGTCATCGAAAAGGAATTGGCTCGATGTTGATGAGCCGTGCCATTGAAGCAGCAAAGGAAATCGGTTTTCGCAATCTCGTCGCTGTGGTTTTTGACAGTAATATCAGCAGCCGAAAATTGGTGAAAAAATTTGGCTTTAAACTATGGGGACATATGCCGGAAGCAGTTGATATTGATGGAAAAAGCATCGGTTGCGATTATTGGGGATTAAAAATAGAAAAATAATAAAACGCGCTTGATTATTTGTGGCGTTGCTGATATAATTTTAATGTTGTTCAAAAAGGCTTGGCCTTTTTTTTATTTGGTTCAAAGCATCAGTCAATCACAAAGAAAATCATGAATAATCAGCAATGTTTTCATTGACAAAAATAAGGTTGTCGTGGTATTCTATGTTAGTGACTATGAAAATAGGGAACGTGTGCCTGCGTGTTCCTGCGGGTGTTGATATAAGGATGTAGGAGGTGCTGGAATGAGAGTAAAAGTTACTTTAGCATGTACAGAATGCAAGCAAAGAAATTACGATACCATGAAAAACAAGAAGAATAACCCTGATCGTTTAGAAGTGGATAAGTATTGCAGATTTTGCAAGAAGCATACACCACATAAAGAAACGAAATAATGGATAAAGAGGAATATCATGGCAACAAATAAAAAAGCTAAAAATGCCAGTAGTAAGCAAGGAAAAGAAAACACCCAGCAACAGGCACAAAAAACCGGAGATAAGGCAACAAACCTGGTAAAAGAGGAAAAGAAAACGCCTCAATCAACGGCAAAAAATGAGAAAAAAACACAAAAGAAGTCAAGCGAAAAAAGTAAAGAACCAAATATTTTTCAAAGAATGGTCGGCTT
>JAKLQL010000233.1 GCA_022013395.1 Acetobacterium sp. | reverse complement strand
CAAAAAAGAGTGAAGCCGCTTCGAAACTGAAGCGGCTTCACCAATGTTCTGAGGATACGATTAATTATTCTGTTTGATAAGCTTTTCTAAATAGACAGATCGCATCTGTTGACTAGCCATTGCTTTTTTGATTGGCGGCATTTTAAGAATGGCGGACAGGATGGCAGCCATGGCCCGGTGGCTAAACAAGGCCTTGTTATCAAAGATCAATTCCTGAAGTTGGCCTTTTTCGATGGCCATCAATACCACCCGATGAACAGAGGTGGAGGGCGTGATCACTTTTCGCTCAACACTTTTTAGCAGGATACTTTTATTTGGACAGGCGCGGGCACAAAGGCCACAGCCAAGGCAAATAGTTTCATCAATAATTGGAATCTTTTTCCCCTGAATTTTCTGCATTTGGATTACTTCGATCTGACATGCTTTTTCACACTTCCCGCAACCAATACAGGTGTCTTCATTTAGGGTTGGTAAAAAACCCGAAGTTTCCACCGGGTGGAGGTTGCCAAATTTTTTTGTGGCAACCAGGGCTTCACAGCAGCACCCGCAACAGTTGCAGATAAAAGAGACATCATTTCGCACGTTTTCGCCACATTGGATTAGATTGTATTCATAGGCTTTATGCAGGATTTCCATACCTTCAGATACGTCCACTTTGCGGGCAAAATCGTGACGGATTAAGACATCGGCAGTGCCGCCGAAGGTCATACAAATATCATCAACCGGGGCATGACAGCTTTTTCCGACATGCGCCATCTTATGGCGACAATAGCACATGCTGATGCCAATGTGATCGGTGGTTTTGATCACCTGACTGGCCCGTTCAAAATCCAGAATTTGAACTTTGTTATCGGCGGCCAAAACACTTTCGTTCACAAATACCCGGCCAAGACGGGTTTCGGTACTGAAAAAAAGTTCTTTCACAAAATCTTCTTCAACATTCATATATTGATAAAATAATTCACCTAAAAGCGCTTGATTAATATCATTTCGTGTCCGCATCATGGAAAACTCCAGAAACCCAGCCATCGGTGGCGGGAGAAGATAACGAGTTCCTTCAGTGCTGTTAAAATCCATCAAAACGCAGCGGGAGCAAAGTTCATCCAGAATTTTTCGGGCTTCGCTTTCGGTCATATGCCAGATGTTAGCAGCTTTTTTGGCGGTGAAAGGTTGGATTGGCAGTTGTGCCACCAGGGTCGCTTCCTTTTCAGAAAAAAGGATGGCAAGAATTTTATATAAGGTGTCTGAAGCCGGAGCGCCCTGGGGGAAGCGGTTCAGTCTTTCCTCTAAACTTTTATAAGCAGATTTGGCTAAGACATGGGACATGGGTGACCTCCTTTGAATACATAGCTTTGATGATATATTATACCATCAATTAGAAAAAATCCCTAGAAACTGAGATTCGAAATAAAAAAACACTAAAATTCATAACCCAATCACATAACAATCACTTTAGGGCGATATGATACTGACAATAAATAAAGGAGGTCAGACATATGAAACCGATCGTGATTATCCCCGCATTAAATCCTGATGAAAAGTTAATCACTTTAGTTGAGAAATTGAAAGCATTCGATTTAAAAACGATTGTTATAAATGATGGCAGTTCACCTGGGTATGAACTTATTTTTGATATATTAAGAGAAAAACTGGACTGTGACGTCTGTTCACATTCGATCAATATGGGAAAAGGGGTGGCCCTAAAAACAGGGATTGCCCATGCCGCCAAGGTCTATCCCGAGGCCAGTGGCTATGTTACTGCAGATGCCGATGGACAACATGCACCCAAAGATATTTTCAAAATTGCGACGATCCTGGAAGAAAATCCTGATAACCTCATTCTCGGAACCCGGAATTTTAATCATGACAGTATCCCGTTTAAAAGTAAATGGGGGAATCGCATTACCTCTTTTGCGTATCTATTAAGCATTGGTCAAAAATGCCCGGATACGCAAACCGGTTTAAGAGGAATGCCCAAAGGAATGACTAAAGTATTGCTGGAGATTCCCGGGTATCGTTATGTGTACGAAATGAATGTCTTGCTGGAAGTT
>JAKLQL010000232.1 GCA_022013395.1 Acetobacterium sp. | reverse complement strand
GATGACATCAATCGATTTGAAATGGATGGAAAATTGGTCGCACAGCTTTCCCAGAATATGAATTTCGTCATGGATTTGACCGTTCGGGAATTTCTGGAAATGCATGCCAAATGCCGGTTGACACCAAATGCCAGTGAGGTTGTCGCAAAATGCTTTGAATGTGCGAATCTTCTTGCCGGGGAGCGTTTTTCGGAGGCGACCAAAGTTACACAATTGAGTGGCGGCCAGTCCCGAGCATTGATGATCGCCGATACTGCTTATATGAGCGATTCACCCATCGTTCTGATTGATGAAATAGAAAATGCCGGCATCGATCGACGGCGGGCGCTATTTTTGTTGGCCAAGCGAGAAAAAATTATCTTTATCTCAACCCATGATCCCCTATTGGCACTGAGTGCAAATAAGCGAATTGTTATCAAGAATGGTGGCATTGCTAAAATTATCGAAACCACCGCGGAAGAAAAACAGAGCCTGGAAGCCATTGAAACGTTTGACAACACTTTGCTGACACTGCGAAATTCCTTGCGAGGTGGTGAGTTGATAACAGCAGAATTACTTAGAGAATAGAAACGGAGATAGACTATGTGGAAAATATATGATGATCTGATCAATGGTATTCCGGAAAACCGGATCGTTGATGAGTTGATTTGTGGCAAGAAACGTTCCTGTATTCGCAGCGGAAATGGCTCGGGAATCGCAACACCGCTAAAATATGAAACCAGAATGCCGATGCTGACAAAAAATTTGATTGGCATGCCCTTACGGGAAGTTGCATCCTGTGTAAAATCGTGGAATTTTGTTGAGGCAGCGATTGGCGTTGCCGCCATTAATGCCTATTATAACAGCCCGGAGGTAGCCAGAACAAACGGCGTGGAGTTTTCTGATAAGATGCGGGTGGAAGATCGCCGATATGATCCTTTCATTATGTCGCAAAATGATGTAAAGGGAAAGAAAGTAGCCGTTGTTGGACATTTTCCTTATATCGAAAAGTTGCTGGCACCAGTCTGTGATTTCTCGATCATCGAACGGGAACCGGGAGATGGCGATTTCCCCATTTCTTCGAGTGAATATATCCTACCCGTATGTGATTATGTATACATAACCTGTGCATCGATTGTCGATAAAACCCTGCCGCGGCTGCTGGAACTTTCGAAAAATGCCAAGAGAATTACCATTGTTGGTCCCGGAACACCCCTGGCACCGGTGCTTTTTAATTATGGGGTCAATGATTTGTCCGGCTTTATTGTCAAAGACAGTCAGCGGGCGTTGCGGATCACAGCTGGAGCCGAAAATGTAAAAATGCATATTGTCGGTCAAAAGGTTGCATTCAAAAAAGCGTAGAGGTGAGCGATGAATTTCAATTGGAATGAAAATACGATCAAATGGTATCAGGCAGCTAACGACTATTCCGGGTTCTTTAAACATGTGGCAGATTTGATTGCGCCCAAAATAGCCGGGCATGCGACGCTTTGTGATATTGGTTGTGGTCTGGGTCTGGTGGATTTAGAGCTAAGTAAAAATTTGCAAAGCATCACCTGTATTGATATTAATAAAGAGGCCATTGCGTCACTAAATAAGAGCATTGAAGCCAGGCAGATTACGAATATACAGCCACGCTTAATGAATTGCGACACGATCAATGAAAGCTGGGATGTCATCTTTGTCAGTTTTTTTGGCAGCCGTGATTTAGAAAAGTTTCTGCCATATTGCAAGAAGCTTTTCGCAATCGTTGACCAGAAAAAAGAATGTAAGCCCTATCTGGAAAAATACCGATCATTTCACAGAAACACATATGATAATGTCAAACAACAATTGAGTCAAAAAGCGATCAATTATTCGTGTACGGAAGTTACTCTTGAATTTGGACAACCACTGGTTTCTTTAGATGATGCGAAAAACTTTATCAAAACAAATTATGCTGCGGTTAACGATGAAGATTTGAACCGATTTTTGTCTCAGCAACTGATTGAAACAAACAATCCGGACTATCCGTACTATATAAAAAAGAATAAGTCGCTCGGAATATTTGAAATCGAAGGAGCTCTGATATAAATGCATCTATTTCTGACTGGTGAAATACAGGTTGGCAAAACCACGGTTGTGGCACGGACGTTAGCGCTTTTGAATAGTCGGTATGGTGGTTTTAAAACTTACTTTGGACCAGACCGGGGATCAGAGGATCGCTGTCTTTATCTGAATTCGGCGGGAGAACCCGATAATTATAGCACCGAAAGCAGGGTCGTGCAGTTTAGAAAAGATGCTAGGCCCCTGGTTTTGACAGAAAAATTTAATTCAACCGGTGTTGAATTAATCAGAACCGCCAGAGAAAACGCCGATTTGATTGTCATGGACGAGTGTGGCAACTTTGAACAAACAGCCCTGGATTTTCAATGTGAACTCATCACCACGTTAGATCAAAACAAACCGGTTTTGGGTGTTTTAAAACTTGCCAGCAGCGGTTGGACAGATTTAATCCGAAATCATCCAAAGGTAAAAATTATTACTGTTGCAAGTCAAAACCGGGACGAACTCCCTAAAATAATGGCACAACATTTTTTAAATCGACAACTGATTTAGAAATAGTCATAGTTTAAACTGGGTATCTTAGCTTAAATCGCTGGCAGCGTTATTTAGAACCCGTTTTTTATACGAATAATTTATGTTATAATGAACAGAAAGAATGATAGAGTTTTTAATATCATTCTTTTTTCTATTTAAGTTGTTTGGTTCAGAGCAGATCATGGCTATTTTTGATGGAATATCGTGATGAAATTTAAGCGTTGAAAGTAAAACAAAGTGTTTAATTTCGAATTAATCGGACGTAAACAATAAAATCAAAAGATTAAAAGGTTAAGAAAGAAGTGAAAATTTGAAAATTAGTAATACAGAATTAATCAAACGTTTTATCCCGTACTATAAAAAATATAAATGGATTCTGCTATTGGACCTTTTTTGTGCCACCTTGACCACGGTATGTGATCTGGTTTTACCGCTGATCGTCCGATTTATTACCAATACAGCCATCAATGATCTGACCAGCCTGACAGTTGAAACCATTTTAAAATTGGGCTTAATTTATCTGATTCTACGTCTCATCGATGGGGTCGCCAACTATTTTATGGCCGATGTTGGTCATGTGATGGGTGCCCGGATCGAAACGGATATGCGGCGGGATCTCTTTTCACATCTCCAGAAGCTATCGTTCTCTTTTTACAGCGACACCAAAATCGGTCAGCTGATGTCCAGAATTACCACCGATCTTTTTGATGTCACCGAGTTTGCTCATCATTGTCCGGAAGAGTTTTTTATAGCCGGGTTGAAAATCGGCGTTTCCTTTGCGATTTTGAGTAGCATCAACATTTGGCTGACCTTGATTATTTTTGCGGCGCTGCCGATTATGCTGTTAACCACTACTTATTTCAGACGTCGCATGCGAACCGCATTTAAACGAGCCCGGGTGCAAACAGGCGAAATCAATGCCCAGGTGGAAGATAATCTGCTGGGTATCCGGGTGGTAAAGTCCTTTGCCAATGAGAACATTGAAGAAATCAAGTTTGCTAAAGGCAATAGCAAGTTTTTAGAAATTAAAAAACAGACCTATCATTATATGGCCGGTTTTCAAACAACCACCCGACTTTTTGATGGCCTGATGTATCTATTGGTAGTGGTCTTTGGTGGGATCTTTATGATTAATGGGACCATTAATCCCGGGGATTATATTGCCTATCTGATGTATGTGACCACCTTGCTCGCCTCCATCCGCCGGATTGTCGAATTTGCCGAGCAGTTCCAGCGGGGTATGACCGGTTTTGAGCGGTTCATTGAAATTCTGGATGAACCCACCGAGTTTGAAAATCGGGATAATGAGGTGGAACTGACCAATGTGGTGGGCGACATCACCTTTGAAGATGTCAGCTTTCAGTATAATGATGGCGGTGCGGAAGTCCTTTCCCATATCGATATTCAAGTAAAAGCTGGCCAGAATATCGCCATTGTGGGCCCATCGGGCAGTGGCAAAACGACTCTGTGTCATCTGATCCCGCGATTTTATACGGTGACTTCTGGCCGAATTCTGATTGATGGCCAGGACATTCAGGGTTTAACGCTCCACTCCCTGCGATCCCAGGTAGGAGTCGTTCAACAGGATGTCTATC
>JAKLQL010000231.1 GCA_022013395.1 Acetobacterium sp. | reverse complement strand
TGCACAACCGGGCTTATTATGACACCCTTACCGGTCTACCGAACCGAATTCTCTTTCATGAGCGGCTGGAAAAGTCCATTGATGAGGCGATGGCCAGCGGAAGCCATCTCGGCGTAGTCTTTGTGGACATTGATGGATTTAAGGAAATCAACGATACTATGGGACATGACTGGGGGGATCATTTGCTGAACCGGATCGGCAGACGATTGTCGGACAGTTTGCGAAAATGCGATTCGATGGCGCGGTTTGGTGGGGATGAATTTCTGATTCTGGTTTCTAATTTGAACCATAAGAAAGATCTGGTCGATATCGCAAATCAAGTGATGTCAGTTTTTAATCGCCCGGTAAAACTGGGAGAACAGGAATTTTATATTTCTGGAAGCGGCGGGATAGCGGTTTACCCGGAAGATGGAGAAACCGTCCAGGCCCTAATCAAACATGCCGATCTGGCCATGTATGATGCTAAAAAAAATGGCAAAGGTCAGGTAGTCTTTTGTTCCGAAGTAATGAAAAAGGATGTCCGGGAGAAAATGATTCTGACAAACAGCCTGTATCGGGCCCAGGAAAGACAAGAGCTATTTCTCCATTATCAGCCCAAGGTTGATACCGATAATCTTTCAATCGTTGGGATTGAAGCACTACTTCGATGGAACCACCCGGAACTGGGAGTGGTAGCGCCAGGGGTATTTATTCCCTTTGCTGAGCAGAATGGCCTGATCAACAGCATTGGCGAATGGGTGTTGATGACGGCTTGTGCCCAGAACAAAGCCTGGCAGGATCGGGGATTTAAGCCAGTACCAGTGGCGGTGAATCTGTCACTGGAACAGTTTGGTGCCGAAGTGTTGATAACGACAGTGAAGAATTGCCTGAAAAAAACCGGACTGAAACCTAAATATCTGGAGCTGGAAATCACCGAAACCATTGCTATGGAAGAATCACAAGATGTGATCCAGACGCTTCACCAGTTAAAAGCCCTGGGAGTGAGTATCAGTATCGACGATTTCGGTACCGAGTTTTCTTCGTTGAGTCGATTAAAAGACCTGCCAGTGGATCGGATTAAAATCGATGATTCTTTTATTCGGGGAATTGGGGTTAATCCCAAAGACGAATCGATTATTGCGGTGATGATCCATCTGGCAGATAAACTGGGGCTTCGGGTGGTTGCTGAAGGGGTAGAGACGGAAGATCAGCTTCAATTTCTCAGGTCTAAGGGCTGCGACGAAGTACAAGGGTATTATTGTTGCCGGCCAATGACGGCTGAAACAATGGAGCAGAAAATGCAGGATGGAATCAGATCAGCGCTACTAAATGAAGAATCGATGGTCCAACCGTGACAGTTCGAGACGAACAGCGACAAAATGGCCTCTGCTTATGTGGAGGCCTTTGCTTTAACCGTTTTTTTTAGGGTATCAATGAAACAGTAGAAAAGTTAGCTCATACATGAGTTAACTGTTTGTATGTGTTGAATAATTTCAAAACATTCGGTTGTCATCAAAAGAGATAGGAGTGACCATGAAATTCATAAATAATTTAGTTGAATTGCTTCAGACTCGAAGTGATTTTTTTATTGAACTGCTGGTACAGCATATTCTATTAAGTCTGATCGCGATTATGATTATTACCGTGGTGGGGATAACCACCGGCATTCTCATTTGTAAATCAAAACGAGCAGCCAGTGTGGTGCTGGGCATTACTAATATCTTGTATACTATTCCCTCTATTGCGATGTTCGGTTTTTTTGTGTCGATCACTGGTATCGGCAATACCACGGCGATCATCGCCCTAGTGATTTATGGGTTGTTGCCGGTGATCCGCAACACCTATGTGGGGCTCACCGAGGTGGATAATCAGATCATCGAAGCAGCAGTGGGAATGGGCAGCACCACTTGGCAGCTGCTGTCAAAAATCCAGTTTCCGCTGGCGCTGCCGATGATCATCGCCGGGCTCCGCAACATGGTGGTCATGACCATTGCCCTGGCCGGGATCGCCTCCTTTATTGGTGCCGGCGGGCTGGGAGTGGCCATCTGGCGAGGAATTACCACTAATTTTGATGAGATGACCGTGGCCGGCAGTTTGCTGGTGGCGTTGCTGGCCTTTGTGGCCGACGGAATTCTGGGAATAATTGAGAAACGATTACTGAGGAGGACAAAATGAAAAAGTTGAGCAGTTTAGTATTAATTGTAATGATCATATTTCTGGCGGCGGGGTGTCAAACTGGGGAAAAGAAGGTTGTCATCGCTTCAAAACCGATGGCGGAAAGCTATATCATTGCCGAAATGATGGGACAGCTGATCGAAGCAAACTCGGAGATTAAAGTGGCGTATAAAATGGGCATTGGTGGAGGAACCGCTAATATTCAGCCGGCCATGGAGGCCGGAGAAATCGACATGTACCCGGAATATACCGGAACTGGCTGGCTATTTGTGCTGAAAAACGATCCGATTACTGATCCGGCAGCCCTCTATGAAGGGGTAAAAAGTCAATATTTGGAAAAATACAACTTTAAATGGCTGGATCGCTATGGGTTTAATGACACCTATGCTCTAGCTATGGATAAAACCAAGGCCGACAACATGGGGATTAATACTTTCTCGGATCTGGCCGCCCAGAGTGCCAGTCTGGTGCTGGGGTCGGAATATGATTTTTATGAACGGGAAGACGGGTATCCCGGTTTAGTTACTGCTTATGGTTTTAATTTCAAGGAAACTAAAGAGCTGGATATTGGTCTGAAATACAAGGCCATTGGCGAGGGCCAGGTGGATGTCATCAATAACTTTTCCACCGATGGGTTGCTGGCCGAATATAATTTGAAGGTGTTAAAAGACGATCAGAACTTTTTTCCATCCTATCAGGCCGCCACCGTCATCCGACAGGAAACGCTGGACAAGTATCCCGAACTGGAAGGGATTCTTAATAAGCTGGCGGGACAGATCAGTGATGAGGAAATGCAGCAGATGAATTATTATGTGGAAAAAGAAAACCGGGACGCCGGTGACGTTGCGACCGAATTCCTGAAAGCGAAAGGCCTGTTATAAGCCGATGATTGAATTCAGAGATGTTAGTCAACACTACCAAGCAGAGAAACCGATTATCCGAAATTTAAGCCTGACTGTTGATCAAGGGGAGTTTGTGGTGCTGATCGGTCCTTCCGGCTGCGGGAAAACTACCCTGTTAAAAATGATGAACGGCTTGATTCAGCCAGACAGTGGAGAAATTCGGATTCAGGGTAAAGCGATCAAGAAGTGGAACCCTATTACCCTGAAACGAAACATTGGTTATGTGATTCAGCAGGTGGGGCTGTTCCCCCATCTGACCATTGAAAAAAATATTACCTATGCTCTGGATCTTCAAAAGACCAGCGCGATCTTCAAAAAGAAACGGGCCCGGGAGCTGATTCAACTGGTCGGGCTGGAAGAAAATTATCTGACAAAATACCCCAACGAATTAAGCGGTGGTCAGAAACAACGGGTGGGTACTGCCCGAGCACTGGCCGCCGATCCGGAGATAATCTTGATGGACGAACCATTGGGGGCGGTGGACCAGATTAACCGGGGGGAGCTCCAGGATGAAATCATCCGGATCTATCAAACCCTGAATAAAACCATTGTCTTTGTTACCCACGACATTGAGGAAGCCATCAAATTGGGGACTAAAATTGTGGTAATGAACCATGGCGAAATCATGGAAGTGGGTACCCGAGATGAGATTGTTTTTCATAACAAAAGTCATTATGCTGAAGCTTTTATCGGCAATAAGGGGTTTTTAGCCTACTTGGATATTGTCAAGATTGAACAGGTGGTTTGTCCTTTTAATAGCAGCGCCAACAGTCAGGTCTCGGAAAAAGATATGAGTTTTTGGGTGACCGAAGCCGAGCCGCTAATCGTGGGTATCCGGATCTGCCTTGAAAATGGCGTAAATCAGATTGGAGTCCGAGATGCGGCCGGGCGAGTCGTTGGTATCTTTGATCTAAGCTGTTTATCCCGGCTGAAGTTTTAAATACTGTCGATGAAATAATAATAAAAACCCAAAATAAAAAGCCGTCGGTATCCTCGAAAATAATGGGGATACCGACGGCTTCATGCGTTATTCCGGCTCAGTAGGTTTTTGTCCCCCTACCAGAACAAAACAAATGGCACCAACAACGATCAGCCCGATACCACCGATGATCCCGGTAGGCAGAGGACCGATGAAGGGGCTGGGGGTTCCTAGGGTAAACCAGATCGAAATAGCGGCGAATCCGTTCAGGGAACCATGGGCGATTGAAGCCGGCAAAAAGCTTTTGGTGCGGATCGCCAGCAATGAGAAAAAGGAGCCAATAAATAAACAAAAGAGAACCATCGCCAGAATCCCGCCCCAGGGAGCGGTGGGATACCCAATTCCATAATTATGACCCATGGCAATGATCGGGGCATGCCATAAACCCCAGATGATCCCGGAAATGACAATCGAAACCCGGGGGCTGTATATTTTCATCAGCTTAGGCAGCAGATAACCCCGCCAGCCGATTTCTTCACCGGAGGTGGTAATGATGTTCAGCAGCGGGCCTAAAAAAATGCCAAATGCCAGCTGAGTGATGAAGATGGTAAACAGGCTTCCTTCCGGCAGGGATACACCTTGAGCCGCATAAATGCCGGCCATCTGACTCATGGTGGGGTCAAACTGACTGGGAAATAGCAGAAAATAAATCAAGGCTCCCAAAGCAATTAGCAGGGCCGGCCCAAACCAGGCTATCAAATAAAACCGGACATTGCCTTTGAAATGCGGCTTGAGACCAAAGTCCTTAAACCCTTCCCGGGTGATCAGTCGGGTGGCCACCACTGAAATCGCTGGCATCAACATCACTGCCGAAAGGACAAAGATTGCGTAACTGTTTGACAGCCCACCATTGGCCATCAGTGCGAATTCCAGGGTCCAGGTCAGAAAAAAAGTTAATCCTAAAAATATTGCTAATCGTTTCATTAATTGTCTCCTTGTAGTTAAATAGTCAAATGTTCTTTCAATTGCTTAACCAGATTGTCAAAGCGGTGATCCGCTTTAATAAAGTCAAACTGAGGGTTGGTCAGCAGTACGTCCAGCATGCTTTGCTTGATGACTTCCTCGCTGCGAGGCGCCCCGACCCCCAGATCAAAATCCTCAAACCAGGGCTGGATGGCATCAAAATAGCCGTCGCCGTGGAGGGTGTAGGGGAAAAAGTCGGAAACGCAGACCCGGGTATAATCGGCCAGATAAGCAAGCGCGATGTCGGCATCCTCGTGGATAGCATAGACCTGAGCGGCGGCACAATAAACCTGGGCCATGGTGTTGGGGTGTAGGGCATCAAGATCATAGAGTTCGGCGACGCCCAGGGTACGGGTCAGAATTATTTCAACCCGTTCGAGATCACCGGCATTCAGCATCAGATAAGCGGAAGCTGTGGAAACCAGAAACAGCAGATGCTGATACATGCTAATCTGTAGTACCTGTTTGGCTTTATCCAGATTACCGGTCATCTGATAAGCCATGGCCAGCATTTCGGTATCGGTGGGGAAGGGGTGAACGGTTTCACCCACTAGCGCCATAACCTGAGACGGCTGATTGAGCATCAGATAACTGGTAGCTTCCATCGACATTGCGTCCCGAACCAGAAACCGGTCATCGCTTTCAGTCTGGATTCGTCGGCACAGCTTCACGGTATTTTCCAGAATCGCCCGGCCTTTCTCAGCATCGTCAGCCAGCATATGGTGGTTGATC
>JAKLQL010000230.1 GCA_022013395.1 Acetobacterium sp. | reverse complement strand
GGCAAAACCCTTGCCATGTTGACCTGCTCGGGCGGCTTCCACTGCGGCATTCAGCGATAATATGTTGGTCTGGAAGGCAATATCATCAATAACCTTGATAATTTTTGAAATATTTCCAGACGCCAGATTGATTTCGTCCATTGATTCCTGTAACTGACGCATACTATCATTTCCTTTTTGTGCTTTTTCCTGGGCGGCGGTGGAAAGCATGTTGGCTTCACTTGCCCGCTTCGCATTATCCTTGGTTTTATCGGCAATTTCGTCAATGGATGAACTCAATTGCTGGATGGCAGCTGCCTGTTCGGTTGATCCTTGAGCCAGCATCTGGCTGCCATCAGAAACCTGAGAAGCCCCGGCCGATACTTGATCGGCTGCCTCATTCATGTCTTTTAAGATCCCATTAAAGGATTCAATGATATGGTTCAGGGCTGTTTTGATGGGTTCAAAATCGCCTTTATAATCGCCAGTGATACTCACGGCCATATTGGAGTTAGCCATCTGATCTAAAATATCAGACACTTCATCCACAATGCCCTGTAAAAAGTCAAGGGTGCTGTTCAAGGAATCTTTTATCGCTGAATGCTCGCCTTGATATTCCCCTGCCATTCTCAGTTTCAGACTGCCATTGGCCACTTCTTCGAGAACCGTATTGGCTTCCTGAATCGGCGCGACCATGGCATCCAGAGTGGCATTGACGCCGGCGACAATTTTGGCATATTCACCACTGTGTTTAAAGGTATCAGCCCGGGCATTGAGATCCCCCTCAACGGCAGATTCCACCAGACGATTCGTGTCACCTACCAGCATTTTAATGCTGTCAAAGGTTCGATTGACGGATTCTTTAATAACGGCATATTCGCCTTTATAATTACCTGCCATGCCCTGATCAAGATTGCCCTGCGCCATTTCTTCAAGCACGCCGGCCGCTTCATGGATCGGTTCTGCCATAGCATCCAAGGTGGCATTGACACCAGTAATGATCTTGGCATATTCGCCCTGATGTTTGGTTGTATCGGCCCGGGTATCCAGTTCACCGGCAACGGCCGCAGCGACTAAATAATTGGTATCGCTAACCAGCATTTTGATGCTGTCAAATGTCTTATTGACAGATACCTTAATGACTGCATGCTCCCCCTTATAATGCCCCTGCATAGCTTGCTCAAGATCACCTTTT
>JAKLQL010000229.1 GCA_022013395.1 Acetobacterium sp. | reverse complement strand
TCCTTTGATGTTTTCTGGGGCAGCGTGGCAGGAATTGTCTACTCATCACTGATGCCACTCTTGAGCCGCAAATTCTTGCTGACTTTTTATGACCGGTTGAGCATTTTTCTGGTAACCTCCTTATGTTTGCTGGGCTTAGTAGCCGTAGATGAAACACTGATTGTCTGTTCTTCCTACTTCCTGTTTGGGGCGATGTGGTTGGGTTCCTGTTTAACCAAGGCACCGCTGACCGTTCATTACAAGCTTGGTAAGTTCGGTTATCGTGGTTATTATAATCAGATCTTTATCGATTCTAATCGGATTGTTACGGCGATGTGGGGTGTCTATTACCTGATTGTGACCGGAACCACCTACCTCCTGGATATCAATGGCTATCGTAGTCTCAGTGGAATTCTTAATTTGCTGATCCCGGTTGTATTAGGACTGGTAACTGTAAAATTTGTTAAAATCTATCCTGAAAAAAGAAAAGCCGAACTAATGAAACAGCTGGCTGCTCAACCTCAGGAATAACTAATGCCGCTGATCAAATCGCCAAAAAATAAAAACGGGATTTCTAAGAGCAGAAATCCTGTTTTTTATTTTGCTGTTTTTCAGATTGTGCCGCAATGACACCATCTGGACTTTATCAAAAAGCTGGTGTAAAATAAGTAATACTTTATTTCATTTTGAAAGGGTCTAATTAAATGGACAATACACAACACATTTCGGCGGGTGATTTTTCGGCCTGGCTTAAAGAAGTCCGGGCTTCTCTGATTACTGAAGCTGGTACCGAGGTCAATTGCGGTAGCTGCAATGCCTGCTGCACCGCATCATATTTTATTCATATCCAACCTCAGGAAACAAAAACCCTTGCCCGGATCAATAAACAGCTGCTATTCCCGGCTCCCGGTCTCCCTAAAGGTAACGTGCTGATGGGTTACGACGAAGAGGGACGCTGTCCCATGCTAACAGATGGGCGCTGTTCGATTTATAAAAATCGGGCCATCACCTGTCGCATTTACGATTGCCGGGTCTTTACCGCCGCCGGAATCGACCCCGGCGATTCAGACAAAACGTTGATTAAAAAACGGACTGATTTATGGGCATTCGAATACCCCACTCCCCAAGACTGGGACGATCATCGGGCGGTTAAAGCGGCGGCGGCCTTTGTCAAAACCCATGCCGATTGTTTTCCAGATGGTGCTATCCCACACAACCCCTCGCAACTGGCGATTTTAGCCATCAAAGTCTATGACGTTTTTATCAATGACGCAGTCACTTCGGGTAAATGGTCGAATCCGGAAATCGCTCAAGAAATCATCAAAACCAATGCCGATTTTGAAACCGGCCGGTTAAAATCAAATCGTCAACAGGTTTAATTTAGATCTTGATGGCCTGCTTTGCTTCTGTTGCTTTTAGCCGATGTTCGGTATGAAGCATGCCGATGTTAGTGGTCATCACATTACTGGCAGTGGCCGGGTAATCAATAAAGATGGCAATGGTGACGGCCAAAGCCAGTCCTTCCAGGGGAATCCCCAGCAGGTTAAAGACGATCGTAAAGAGAAACGCCCCCATCCCCGGCGATGGCGGCACGGCCACCGAGAGAATCATACAGAGAATCACCACCGGAATCAAATCTGGTAAGGTGAAGGCAATCCCATAAATATTCCCGACAAATAATGAAGTCAGCAGTAACATCGGGATGGCATCCTGCTTGTTGAACAGCACCCCCACTGGGATTGAAAAATGAACTACATAATCCCGGATCTTCTGTTTTCCTAATGCTGTTGCGGTATGGCTGGCAAAAGCCGCACTGGAGCTGGCGGTAGAGAAGGCAATCAGCAGAAATGGGGCCGCTGTTTTGAGGTATTCAAGTGGGCTGATTTTTTCATACACTGCCACACTCAAAAGCATCACCAGATCGATGATCAGAATGGTTACCACCAGCAAGGCGAGCAGTTTAAATGCGCCTAACAGGGCAGTGCCTTGACCAGAGACCATCATATTCAAGATACTGATAAAAACCACCCAGGGCATCAGGGCACAGATGGCATCCAGAATGGTCGAAAAAACCAGGTTGCATTCGGTAACAATTTTTGTGATTGAAGGAAATCGCCCTTTTAAGGTCAGCATCACGATCCCGCCAATGATGGCCAGAAACATAATCTGCAGGGTATTACCGTCCAGAAAAGGTTGGAGGATATTGGTTGGAATGATACCGAACACCATCTCCCCAATTTGATTCCACAGGTCCCCGCTTCCGCCCTGGGTTGCCGAGGTTGTTTGTCCCAGCAGGGAAATCTGTGCCACTCCTAAAGAAATGGCCGACGCCAGTAGAATAATAGCCACCGACCAGGTGAGTAACAGCTGAAAGATTCGTTTCATTTGAGCCAGATTATCCATATTGAAAATGCTGCCGATGGCCGAAAAAAACAAGACGGGAATAACAATCGCATTAAGAAAACCGAAAAAAGTACCACTGAGGGGAGTCAGAATGGTGGTGCCGATCTGTTTGCCCAAGGCCGGTGCAACGGCTTGTAGGGCCAAACCAGAGATGATTGCCCCTATTAAGGCAATGGCCGTAGTCAGCGCCGGATTCAGCGGTTTTTGTTTGAGTGTATACGAGACGTTATTGCAGCCCTTTTCGTAGGAATAGGTCACTGCGGACAACCCGATTAAAATGTTTTGACCAATCCGATTAAATTCGAATTCTTCATCCTCGGATGTTTCAGCAACAGTCAGTGGGTTTTCCGGGTCGCCCCAATAATTCAGCGCCAGGGTAATGGTCTTAAAACGTTTTTGAATGGATAGTTCAAATCTGGCGTTTTCTGGAGCGCTCTTTTCCCAATAGACGATCGCTTCTTCCACAAAAAGCTGGGCTTTGAGGTTGTCTGTTTTGGGACACTTGTAGTTTTGCAGGAGCTTTTGGACAAATTCATTGGCTTCGTCAAGACTGGCTAAATTAAGTGGCAATATTTTTTTTGTTTCCATGGTTCCTCCCGATGATGATTGGATTAGTTAATTACAAAGGTGCTGTTAGCTTTGTGCCCGGTTTCGCAATTAACGAATGTTTTATCTTATGACTATTCGTAAAGAACCACGTCTTTGATCATTTGGTTCATTCCTGCGCACAAATAACACACGATACTGTCATACCGTGTGCTAATCACATTGATGGAGCAATCTTTAGTATAAGATTACACTTATTATACCACTTGTCTCATCCTGCCGTCATCATAATTTAACTGCCAACCGACTCCAAATTTATCGATGAGCGCGCCGTAATATTTACTCCAGAAGGTTTCCTGGAGTTCCATTTCAACGGTGCCGCCATCTTTGAGTTTGTAATACATTATTTTAATTTCATCCAGGTCATCGCTGATAATGACCAGAGTCATGTTATCTTCTTGGGCTGGGTGTGCTTTGGGGGGGATATTTGAAAGCTTCACCTTGGTTTCTGCCAGCTCCAGCTTGGGTTGAAGAATCAATTTATTGGCCTCTTCCGTTTTGATCACATCCGAATCTGGGGGCATTTCGCCAAACAGGATAATTTCGGGGTTGTCAGTTCCAAAAATATCTGCATAGAATTCCATAGCTTCTCGACAATTTCCATTAAAACTAATATAAGGTTGTATCTGCATTTCTACACTCCTTTGCGTTTTTATGCGAACAGGCTACCCATAAAGCTTTTGAGTTCGCACGAACATTCTGTTTTAATCAATTTTACAGAACCTGGACACTCTATTTCATTGTTTAACCATTTATTCATAATTTAAACAGTTTAGGGTAAAATTTTTCTAATATTCTGTAAAATAAGTAAATTAAGTGCAAATTTGCTCTTTTTCATGTTTTAAATAATCGCATTAACTAATCAATCCGGGTACAGACGCAACTCATAATCAGCAATCATCTTGTCCATTTCGTTAACGGTTTCTTCTTTCGGTAACACATACTGACTGCCGGGCAGACTCCTAAAAAAATCGTCAAAAGCATTTAAAATATTGCTTTCTTTTAAGATGACGGTTTTAAATACCTTCTTGTTGCCCTTTTGGTAGT
>JAKLQL010000228.1 GCA_022013395.1 Acetobacterium sp. | reverse complement strand
GGCATCTTCCTGGGTAAATGGACGTAGGGGTTCTAAGCCCTGTCGATGATTGGAAAGACCTACAGGAACAACCGATACCGATTGAAGCATGGGATAGAATGCGATTAAATCCTTGAGGGTTTTTTCAAGTTCAACTCCATCATTAAAATCGGGAACCAGAACGATCTGACCATTCATTTGAATGCCATTGTCCCGAAAGGCTTCCAGATAAGACATCACATCCCCGGCAAAACGGTTTTTAAGCATCTTTCGCCGCAACTCGGGATTGGTGGTGTGAATCGACAAATTCATCGGCATAATCCGATAGCGAATAATCCGCTGCAGTTCGTCCGGGGTAAGATTTGTCATAGTGATGTAATTGCCGGTCAAAAAAGACAACCGTTCATCATCATCTTTGACATACAGGCTTTCCCGCATCCCAGTTGGGAGCTGGTCAATGAAGCAGAAGATGCAGTTGTTTTTACAGGTTTTTGTGCCAATCATTTCTTCGGGAAACTCAACCCCTAAATCTTCTTCAAATTCTTTTTCGATGTCCAGTTCCCATATTTCGCCATCCGGCTTTTCAATTTCAACGACTAAGGTGTCATCGGCGATCAGATAGCGATAATCCAGCACGTCTGTTATGGGCATGCCATTTATTGATAGCAGAACATCGCCTGCCTCGACTTCCATTTCATAGAGTATGCTGTCATCCTGCACACCGTTTATAATAAATTTTTTCAACACATCTCTCTTGATTCTTTACAATTTAAAAACTGCCATGCAAAACCAGCCGGCAGTTCTTCTACTCTATTATATAATATTTTTCAAGAAAAAAAAACCTATTTAAGAATTTTTCACAATTAAAACTTATTTAAGGAATCATCAATCGTTTATGCCATAAAAAATCCATCATTTCTGTTAATCATTTTCTTTCGATAGTAGATTATTTTCCAATCGGACAGGCCACCACACATAAACCGCAGACAACGCCTCGACCAATATGATGATACGCCTCTTTCATATGCAAACTGCAGGAAAAAGCGTCATAAAGTTCGTTCCGGGGTAGGCCAAACTCCCAAAGCCGTCCTTCGATGGCCATCGCCGGACATGCGGTAACACAGTTACGGCATGAGCCACAGCCACTCGCTGTTATTGGGATTCCGACTTTTATCGGCGCATTGGTTAAGACGGTTCCCAACCGGACGCGGGGTCCATAACTGTTATGGATAAACAAGGCACTGCGTCCAATCCAACCTAGGCCGGATAAAACTGCCCCGGTTTTATGCTGAAAGGCCCCGGTAAAGCTGTCTTCAGGATCGGTTACCGACTGCGAGGCCGGAATCGCGATGCTGGGATAACCCTGTGCTTCTAAAAACAAAAGAATCCTCAGGCTGATATCATCGATTAGCCGGTTAACACTGCGATAATGGCTGAAATACGTTTGGGTCGGTTCCGGATCAATTTGGTTTAAAATACCGTCTGAAAGTTTAATGACGATGGTAATGCCATTGGCATACCCCATCCTTTTAGGCGCAGGCAATACTGATAAATCGGCAAAACCAATTTCGGTCGCACCCAGTGATTGGGCCAGTTTTTGAATCGCATCATTAGCGTAATTTTCATATTTTGGTTGCATGTCATTTATTTCATTTATCATTTTTTCCTCTTTTTTACATAGAAATAGGGAAATTGACCCATTGATATGTTACAATATTCATAGAAAAATAAAGGTGGTGGTATTGATGCTCTTTAATTCTGAACAGCAGGCTGAAGACAAATTAATCATACTCTATGTATTAAAAAAAATCAAAACATCCTTAACCAGGGAACAGGTTGCCCTGATCATCATAGAAAACTTACAGATTGGGTACTTTGACATTCAATTATACATTGATGATCTGATCAAAGATGAATTCCTTACCACGTTGGATTATGACGGGAAATCGGTGTTGACCTTGTCACCGATGGGTAAAGAAGCCCTGACGCTTTTCTGCGATAAAATTCCGGCTTATATTACCGATATGATTGATCTTTACCTTAAAGAAAATCGAGAGAAAATATTCAAAGAAGTTAAGGTTACCGCAAACTATCAGAAGTTAGGCGAATCTGATTATCTTGTTGAACTAAAATTACATGAAAACAATATGGTATTGATGGAAATATCGTTAAATGCACCAACTTTAAAGCTGGCCCTGGATATCTGCAATCGCTGGAAAGAAAACACCCAGGATCTTTACACATCGGTACTTAAGGTTTTAACCTGAAGTAGTTTCGTTCAAGAAGTATAGATCGATAGCCAGTATTTTGCAGACCAAATAATTTATTGTCAAATAAAACCCTTTCAACTGTTTATTTTTGCCACATGAGCATAAATAGAAATAGTGAAAGGGTTTTTATATTTATATGCGTAAGACTTGAAGTAAAAAACTATTTTTTAAAATAATCCAGTCGTTCCAACACTTTTTCCATGGTTTCCTGGTATTTTTTCTGTTTGTCCCGCTCAATTTCGACCACTTTTTCCGGGGCCTTATCGGTAAACCCTTTGTTTCCCAGTTTCTGGGTCACACGGTCAATTTCCTGCTGGAGCTTCTTTTTCTCTGCTTCGAGCCGTGCAATTTCTTTTACCTTTTCGACTAACTCGTCGAGGTTAATATAGATTTCCAGGTCTTCCACCACAGCTGAGACATAATTTTCCTGAATCTCGGCTTTGGTAATCGGCAGAATCGTAGACACTGAGGCCAGTTTCTGGAAATAATGGAGGGAGTCCGCCATCAATGACAGGTGTTCCTGGTTATTGGAAATCAGGAATAACTGGGTCTTTTTCGAATTAGGCACATCCATTTCAGCCCGGATATTTCGGATGCTACGGATCGCTTCCATTAAGAACTCGACCTGTTTTTCATCTTCGGGAAAGACCAACGTTTCATTGAAGTGCGGCCACTGGGCCACCATAATATCGCCGGTGGTACCCGGCAGGTAACTGTTAATTTCTTCGGTGATAAATGGTGTAAAGGGATGGAGTAATCGCAGGATCGTATCCAGGACAACTCTTAAGGTATACTGGGCTGAAATTTTGGTCTGTTCCTCATCCCCGTATAAGCGGGGTTTAACCAATTCGATATACCAGTCACAATATTCATTCCAGGCAAAATCATAGATTTTTGATGCGGCGATGCCCAGTTCATACTTGGTCATATTATGATTAACTTCCGCCACGATGGTATTCATTCGGCTAAGAATCCATTTATCGGTATTCTCAAGATTGGCCAAAGCCTCGTCTTTTTTATCCATAATATCATCATCCAGATTCATTAAGACAAAACGGGCGGCATTCCAGATTTTATTCAAAAAGTTTCGGCTGGACTCCACTTTTTCATCCTGCCAACGAATATCGTTGCCGGCTGAATTACCGGTGATAATGGTAAAGCGCAGGGCATCAGCGCTGTAGGTTTCGATCAGTTCCAGCGGATCGATGCCGTTACCAAGCGACTTGCTCATTTTGCGTCCCTGAGAATCGCGCACCAGTCCATGAATATAGACATCTTTAAAGGGTGTTTCCCCCATCTCAAAGATTCCCATAAAAATCATTCGGGCAACCCAGAAGAAGATAATATCATAGCCCGTTACCAGTACAGTGGTTGGGTAGAATTTTTTCAAATCATCGGTATTCTCCGGCCAACCCAAAGTCGAGAACGGCCATAGTCCCGAGCTGAACCAAGTATCCAGAACATCTTCATCTTGACTGATGTTTGTGCTGCCGCATTTCAGGCAGTTTTTGGGAGCTTCTTTAGAAACCATCATCTCCCCACAATCCTCACAATAATAAGCAGGAATACGATGTCCCCACCACAATTGCCGAGAAATACACCAATCTCTGATGTTTTCCAACCAATTGTAATAGATTTTGTTAAATCGTTCCGGAATAAAATCGGTCGCGTGATTACGGACCGCATCTAATGCCGGGCCAGCCAGTGGTTCCATTTTGACAAACCATTGTTCTGAAGTCATCGTTTCAACAGTGGTTGAGCAGCGGTAACATTCGCCAACATTATGCTGATGTTCTTCAATTTTTTCCAGCAGACCTAAAGCTTCCAGATCTTTGACAACGGCTTTTCGACAGTCATAGCGATCAAGTCCAGCATATTTACCGGCCAGTTCGTTCATGGTGCCATCATCGTTAAGCACCCGGATCTGTTCCAGATTATGTC
>JAKLQL010000227.1 GCA_022013395.1 Acetobacterium sp. | reverse complement strand
GTTATCTGGTTTTGGGACTCAAAAAAGGATTTGCTAAACTGCCAGCCAGTCTGGAAGGGATCAAACCAATTCTATTGTATCCGTTCTTCGGAATTTTGATAATCGGTGCCATCATGGTCTTTGTTATCAATCCACCGGTGGCGGCCCTTAATGCCTGGTTAACCATGTTATTGAACAGTATGGGGACTTCCAGTAAGGTAATCCTTGGGGTTGTCCTTGGGGGCATGATGGCTGTTGATATGGGTGGCCCGGTGAATAAGGCTGCTTATACATTTGGTCTGGCCTCGTTGGCTACTGGTCAGTATGATATTATGGCTGCAGTAATGGTTGGTGGGATGGTTCCCCCGCTGGGTATTGCGCTCTGTACGACCATCTTTAAAAGCCGTTTTACTAAAAAAGAAAGGGAAGCCGGTGTGGCCAACTATGTCATGGGTCTATCGTTCATTACCGAAGGTGCAATCCCGTTTGCATCAGAAGATCCGATCCGAGTCATTCCTTCTTGTATTATCGGATCCGCATTAGCCGGCGGTCTATCGATGTTCTTTGGTTGTACGCTGATGGCACCTCATGGCGGCATTTTCGTATTCCCATTAGTCGGAAATGCGTTTGGCTATGTTATTGCGCTGGTAGCAGGTTCCGTTGCCTGCATGCTAATGCTGAGCATTTTGAAAAAACCAAAAACAGAGGAAGCATTGGATATTATTTAATAAAATTAAGTTTTTAGCATATCAAAGAGCCCACTTTGAATAAGTGGGCTTTTTGATGTCTTTTTTATGTAATGATTGTAAACAAATAAAGCATGAAGTAAAATCTAAACGAACATTTGTCCGGTTTCATTGTATAAAGTAGCATAAATCGGTATAATTGGAAATAATCTACAAGATATAGTGATCAGACATTAGAGGAAGGATGGAACAAATGAAAAAGGCCAAAAGTAACAAGCGTTTATTGTGCTTATTCTTGACGATTATTTTGCTTGTGATATACTTTCCGATAGGTGTTTTAGCCGAAAGTAGCAATGATTCAGGGCTGAATGATACGGATTCAGGAATGAACTATGAATTACTGGGAAATAGCATTGAACAAGGTACACTGATTCCGATTATCGTTTTTTCGGATCAAGCTGTTTATAATGGTAATCCTCAGATTTTAGTAACAATCAATCCAGATCCGGACGGTCCTGAACTTGATCCGGAAATGATCGAAATAACATATCAAGGAATAAAATCAGATGGGGAAGCGTATCCTCAATCAACCATTCCGCCGACCGACGCAGGAACTTATACCGTTTTGGCAAAGTACCAGGGTGACGATGCTTATGCGAGCATTGAAGAAACCCGTGAAATTAAAATAAAACCGCTGGAATTAAAAACAACTGATTTTTTTACTGAAAAGCCGATTGTGAAAATTTATGATGGCACTACAAATGTTGCCGATAATGCTATCCAGGGATTGCGAAATACTGGCGTGATTACTATGGACATCAATGCGGTCGATTTTAGCTATAAGTCTGCTAAGTTTTTATCGAAGGATGTCAAGGTAGTAAATTCCAATCAGCTGATTTTAAAAGAAGTTGCTATTTCTGGTAGTAAAAGCAAAAACTATCTTATCGTTGATGAAAAGAAAGAAGCAAAACCATTAACCAATATGGATGTGTTTTTAGCGGCCAGCATTAATCCGAAACCGGTTGAAGTCATCCTGACCGGACAAGATAAGGTCTATGATGGAACGGCAAACCTTTATGACTATAAACTCACCGTTAATCAGGCGGATCTTATTAAAGGTGAAGAAGTCGGCGCTTTTGGGGCGGAAAACTTTTATCCATGGTATGGCGATGTTAATACTCAACAGGATAAAGTCGGAACTTATAATGTCTGGGCCACCGGTGGATTCTACTTGTATGGTATCAACGGGACCAATCCAGATAATTACACCATCAAAAATGATACCATTGTCTCCAAGCAAAAATATCAAATTACACTGGCTTCAGTGACGGTTATTCCTGCCTATGTTTCAAAAGATCAGGGCGAGCCTGATCCGGCCTTAACCTATGTTGTCTGGCAGGATGAAGCCGGAGATGGCTTCATTAAAGGCTTATATGGCGATGATGTGCTATATGGAACTTTGGAGCGGGAATCAGGAGAATCAGTCGGAACCTATGATGTGTTTCTGGGCAGTTTGAATAATCCCAATTACCAGATTACTTTGACAGATGGGAAAGATAAGTTCGAAATTTTAAAGAGTCCCGATGCAGTAGCGACTTATACCGGAAATGATTACGATAATGGCGGAAACGAATCGGATGAAGCCGAAAAAAAATCTCCGGTTCCATATTTTGGAATTGCTTTTCTCATTTTACTGTTGATCGCCGGCGGAATCTTTTTCGG
>JAKLQL010000226.1 GCA_022013395.1 Acetobacterium sp. | reverse complement strand
TGGGCAAATCATTAAAAGTTTTCTCGTTGAATCCGGCGATAAAAAGATACGGTTTGTCCGGATTTTTACCGCCGTCAAGGGTGGCGTAGCCGATATTTTCAAATGCCGCGGTGTTAGCGACGCCCTCGTCGTGGCTTCGTTCCTGGACAAAAGAAGCCGGGACGTCCACAAACTCAACGTGCCAATCGCCGTATTTCTGGGTCGCGCCGTTGGTCAGATAGGTCAGCAGCGAAACCCCAAAGGTTGCGACAGCCGTGATCATGGCGGCGGATAGAACCACGCCGATAATTGTGACAAGCGTTCGGGTGCGGCTTTTTAGCATACTTTGCAGGGTGATTTTAGAAAAGATGTTCATGACCGTACCCGTTCGTCGCGGACGACTTTGCCGTCTGAGATGCCAATAATGCGGTCGGCTTGCAGGGCGATATTTTCGTCATGGGTGACGAGGAGCAGGGTCTGATGATATTTTTGATTGCTTAATTTCAGCAGCTTGATAATTTCATGGCCATTCCGGCTGTCCAAACTGCCTGTGGGTTCGTCGGCCAGCATCAGCGCCGGGGCGTTCATCAAAGCCCGTCCGATCGAAACCCGCTGTTGCTGACCGCCCGAAAGCTGATTGGGCAAATGCGTTTGGCGGTCGTTAAGCCCCAGCAGTTCCAGCAAGTCATCAAGCCGTTCGTCGTTGACCTTGCGTTTGTCCATCAGGATCGGCAGGGTGATGTTTTCGACCACATTCAGGGTGGGAATGAGGTTGTGAAATTGGTAAATCAGGCCAACCTGGCGGCGCCGGAAAATGGCCAGTTTTTCATTGCTTTGGGCATAGACATCCTGGCCGTCTAAAAACACTTTTCCACTTGTTGGCACGTCGACACCGCCGATGATATGTAGCAATGTGGATTTACCCGACCCGGAGGAGCCGATGATTGCGGTAAACTCCCCCTTTTCGATTGTAAGCGAAACATGATCCAGGGCGGTAACCTGGTTTTCGTCCTTGCCGTAGACCTTGCATAAATTTTCAATTTTTAAAAACTCCATTATGTGAGTCTCCTTTCTCATGGTTTACCCATATAATAGCAGCTTCAACTGACATCGTTGTGACTTTCCGGTGAGAGATTCGTCACTTTGGGAAACGAAGGGCAAAGAGAGCGCCGCCCTGGGGGTGATTTTTGGCGATAATTGTCCCGTCCTGCCGGGTAATAATCATCTTGCAGAGCGCCAGGCCAATCCCGTATCCGGTAGCGCTTTGGTTTTTGCCACGAGAAAAGCGGTCAAACAGGCTAGCTAAATCTGCTGTATCAAAGCCGACACCGCTGTCGCGGATGGTCATCTCGGTAAACAGGGGATTCTCACTACAGACAATCTCAATCTTGCCGTTCTCACCGGTGCTCTGGATGCTATCAATGCAATTTTTGAGGATGTTTTGAATGGCTTCCGAAAGCCAACCGAAATCGCCCTGAATCATCAGCCCTTCTGGGACATTTAGTTGCAGATCAATAGTGTGCAGTTCCATGGGGATCAGGAACGGGCGCAGGGCGGCACCGATCAAGTTGCTTAAATCGATTGGTTCACTTTGGAACACCACAATGCCGGCATCCAGGCGGGATAATTTTAGCAGCGAAGTAAGTAGCCAATCCATCCGCACCAGCAATTCCTCGGTTTCCCGCACCAAGGCTTTCCGCTCGTTTTCATCAGGGGTATTGGCTAACAATGACAGAATCAGATTTACGGATGTGAGCGGGGTGCGAAGTTGATGGGCGATGTCGGCCAGCGAATTGGCAAGGTGTGTTTTTTCTTTTCTCAGGGCGTCGTTTTGTTCCCGAATGCGCAGCGTCATTTTAGTGATCTCGCTGTGCAAAATGGAAAGTTCGCCCTCGTCTGCTTCACCAATATATAGGTTGTCAGTATTATGAAGCACCTGATCGATTTGATTTGAAATCTGCGCAAGGCTGTTGTAGCGGGCTTTGGTAAATGCAAAAAAGACGGTGCCAAAGGCGGCGGCAGAAGCAATCGCCAGAATTCCCGCCGCGGTATTGATTACAAATCCCAGCATCACAGCGACGGCAGCGATTAAGGCGAATACAATGGCAAACTGCCGAAACTCTCTATTCCGAAGCATACTCGCCTCCCAATCGATACCCCGTCCCGCGGACGGTCAGAATGATTTGCGGGTTGGTGAGGTCGGTCTCAATCTTCTCCCGCAGGCGTTTGATGTAAACGGTCAAAGTATTGTCATTGACAAACTCCCCGGCCGCATCCCACAATTCGTCTAGCAGCTGACCTCTCGTGATTATATTTTTAGGGTTACTGATAAATACTAGCAGCAAGCGGTATTCAAGTGCTGACAGAAAAACCTCGTTGCCGTTTTTTTTCACCAGACCGCTGGCCGTATCGACATGAAGCCCGCGTATTTCAAAAGCCGCTGGCGAACGTCCTCTTTTTCGCAGGGCGGTGCCAATGCGCGCAATCAATTCCCGGGGTCGAAACGGCTTGGTGATATAGTCGTCGGCGCCCATGTTCAGCCCGGTAACAACACTGGCCTCATCGCCGGAAGCGGTTAGAAAGATAACCGGAATATCCCCAGTTGCTTTAATTTCGGTGCAAACCGTAAAGCCATTTCCGTCAGGCAAAGAAATATCAACCAGTGCCAAGTTAAATTTATTCCCGGTAAGGGCGGTAAGGGCGTCACTCTGGGTCGGGGCGTGGGTGACGGTAAAGCCCTCCGCGCGGAGCAACAGGATCAGGTTTTTAGCGATGGTCGGATCGTCCTCAACCAAAAATATATGTTTCATTTATCATCACCATCCTTAACTTTAATGCTTCTATATTGTATTTCTTTTGACGGAAATATTCAAGTTGAGGTATAATACAAAAAAATACGGGATCGGGTCAGCGTCACAAAAGAAAGAGCATAACGAAGCGTCTCTGAGTCATGCCCGAGTCATATGTTTGTGGTGTATCGCAAATGTAGAGCATTCGAAAGAAAAGGAGATTTGTTTCCAGCGGAAACATGTTTATAATTATGGAAAACAATTCTGATTACGTTGATTTACAGATGGAGCTTGAGAACCTGATCATCCAGGATTATGATAAATTATATGCCTGTGCATTCAGAATGGTTGAAAATCATCAGGATACCGAGGATGTTCTGCAGAATGCGTTTTTAAATGCCTATAAAAATCTAAGTAAATTTAGAAGCGAAGCAAAACTATTCACCTGGCTATACCGGATTGTTATAAACGAGTGCTACAAGTATTTCAACTATATAAACAAGCTGCCATTGGTCAGAATAACCGAAAATTTAGGCGTTACCGAAAAAGAATTCTTTGACAGTATCGAATACAATTGTGATTTTAACGATGATTTGGTTATGGATGAACTGCGCGAAAAATGTCTGCAAGCTTTTTTAAAATGCCTGCCCAAAAACCAACGGGTATGTTTTTTACTAAAAACCTGTACCGATCTTAAAAACAAAGAAATAGCAGAAATCATGGATATGTCAGTTGAAAATGTTAAGGTTACGCTATTCAGAGGAAGAAAGCATCTTCAGGAGTTATTTGAAATGAGATGCAGTTTGATTGATCCTCAGAAGCCATGTAAATGCCAGCTATGGGTAAAATATATGGATGATCATCATCTCCCGCTTCCGACTGGCTATAATCAGCCGAAAACAGATGAATTACGAAAGGTACATTTTAAAAATCTGTCATTACTTAAAAAGATAGACTATTTATATACCGTCGAACAAAAATATGACAAAAAAGAAGTATCAGATAAAATTAAAAAAATTACAGCTAATATTGTGTAACCTTTTTTATAAACAAGTATCTAAGATAATATGGAGCAATTTTAACAGAATTGCTGAAATAATTATTTGGAGGATATTTATTATGAAAGAAAAAATTGTTGCACCATGCGGGATTGATTGCTTTAACTGTGAAATGTACGAGGATAATGTTACCGATGAATTTCAGAAAAGATTGTCAGAATCAACGAAGATACCTAAAGAAAAAATAACTTGTAAAGGCTGTATTGAAGGCAATATATGTCTTCTTTTGAAGATCCAGGGGAAAAGTTGCAAAACACTTGATTGTGTTAATCAAAAGGGCGTTGAGTACTGCTTCAATTGCGTTGACTTTCCGTGTAAATATCTGATGCCGCTGGCAGACGGAGCCGGAAAATTTCCGCAGAATATAAAATTATATAACCTTTGCCTGATGAAAAAAATTGGCATCGACAATTGGGTTGAGCAGGCGGCCGATATCAGGCATACATATTTTACCAAAAAAATTGCAATTGGTGAGGGTGGAAGCGAGGCGTGATTAAGATAAAGTCTAGTTGGGCAGATCCGAACCCCCAACCATTGTTGATATTAGGGTGACTCAAGACGATTTGCTGACAGTTTCAGATTTCATGCTGGTTTTTTGAAGAAGAAAGCCAGGATGA
>JAKLQL010000225.1 GCA_022013395.1 Acetobacterium sp. | reverse complement strand
CAGATAATTGACAAAGGCCTGCTGCGTTGTTACATAGCTATCAATGTCTTCCTGTTTAGCTGTCAAGTTTTTTTCTTCGGCATATTGCGCCAATGCTTTTTGCTCAGCAATGGTATTAAAGATTGTTTCATTCGTTGTCTTCATGGTTGCATCATCTGTTTTCAACGCTGCCTGAGTTTGATAATAGGTCAGCAGTTCCTCATTGGCCAGACGATAATTGTATAAATCTTTTTTGACTTCATCTTTGCCAACAGTACCAACCACGGTATTCAGTTCTTTGCTTGGATCTGCTTTTAATGTGTTGGTATAATTTGTTTCCATGGTATTGGCATAGCTGTAATCCAACAGGAACTTATTCAAAAATGCTTCAAATGATGTTGCATCGGTATTATATGTTTCCAGTACCTTCGCATATTTATCATCGCCGAGGGTTGTCTTAAGTGATCCCAACATACTGGTCGCATTCGCTGCAATACCTGTTTCATCAACAGTTACCCCATCTTTTTTTGCTTTGGCAGTAAGGGTTTCAACCCGGACCAGATCCTTCAGAATATCTTTTTTAAGTGTTGTTAGCTCTTTATCCGTTGGGAAGGTCATGCTGCTGGCGTCAAAGTACATCTGATAATACGCCATATAATTATTATAATCTTCTTTTAACACGGGCGTTCCGTCAATTTCAGCGATCGCCTGTTTCTTATCCTGTTCAGGATTTACCGTAACCAAACTGCAACCTCCGGCAAAAAGACTGACACAGATCACGCCTGTCAGAATTAAAGCCATTATTCGAGATTTTTTCATTTCTGTAGTTCTCCTTTTCTTTATTAATATCATATAAAATTAAGACCTTGCCTAGTTTAACACAACATCTCTGGTCTTTACCTTAATTCTTTGATGAAACCAAGCGACCAAGAAATTCACTCAAAGCTCTCAGATAGGTCTGATCCTGGTCATGTTTTAAAACAATTCGCCAACGGATCTGATCACCTTTTCCGGCGTTGAATTTAATGTTATAGGTACCAAACAGTTCCTTCATCAACTCCTGATCTGGAATCGGAATTTCCTTTTCATTGTCAAAAGTGAATAGCACACTGTTGCCCCGTTCCCGGATCTCGGTCATTCCCAGGGACCGGCCCAGATGTTTGATCATCGCCAAAGCCATCAGATTATAAACCCCATCCGGGATTTCGCCAAAGCGATCCAGCAACTCATCTTCCAGTTCGTCGTAATCGTCTTTTGATTTAACATAGGATAGCTTTTTATAGATATCATATTTAAGTTCTTCATCCGAGATATAATTCTCAGGAATGTAACTGCTGACATTGAGATTGATCAGCAGCTCACTGGCTGAGAAATCCATTTCTTTACCGAGACGTTCATGGATGTCCTCATCCAGAATCCGGCAATAAAGCTCATAACCGATGGTAGCCAGATTGCCGGATTGGGCGGCTCCCAGTATATTTCCAGCGCCTCTTATTTCCAGATCCCGAAGAGCAATCTTAAAGCCCGAACCAAAGGCGGTAAAATCTTTGATAGCCTTTAAACGCTTCTGGGAAATCTCGGACAGTACCTTCGGTCGATGGGTAACATAGGTATAACCCTGGACATCGGATCGCCCGACCCGGCCCCGAAGCTGATACAATTGAGAAAGACCCATATAATCGCCATTATCAATAATCAGCGTATTGGCATTTTTAATATCCAGACCGGATTCAATGATTGTGGTGGTCACCAGCACATCATACTCCCGTTCTAAAAAGTCCACCATAATATCTTCCAGTTCCTGACCAGTCATCCGGCCATGGGCCACCACAATCCGGGCTTCGGGAACCAGTTTCTGAATTTTTCGGGATACTTCAAAAATATCGTGGATCCGATTGTGGACAAAATAGACCTGACCTTGTCTAGCCAGTTCCCGTTGGACGGCATCTTTGACAATCGCTTCGTTATATTCCATCACATAGGTCAACACCGGACGCCGGCCGGCTGGGGGCTCATCGATGACACTCATGTCCCGAACCCCGATCATCGACATGTGCAAGGTTCGGGGAATCGGGGTGGCACTGAGGGTTAACACATCGACATTTTCTTTGAGCTGTTTAATCCGTTCCTTATGCCCCACCCCAAACCGTTGTTCCTCATCCACTACCAACAATCCCAGATCTTTGAAAACAACGTCTTTAGACAAGAGGCGATGGGTACCGATAATTAAATCCACCTGACCAGCGGCCAGTTCCTTTAAGGTCTTTTCCTGGTCGGTCTTGGATCTGAAGCGACTGAGCAGGCCAATACTCACCGGATACTTTTTGAAACGATCCAAAGCGGTCTGGTAATGCTGCTGAGCCAAAATGGTGGTCGGCACCAGAAAGGCCACCTATTTGCCCTCCATGACGGCCTTAAAAACAGCCCGGAGGGCCACCTCGGTTTTGCCATACCCCACGTCCCCGCAGAGCAGCCGATCCATCGGTCGGGGGGATTCCATATCTTCTTTGATTTCATCCACTGCCTGTAGCTGATCATTGGTCTCTTCATGCGGAAAGGAGTCTTCAAATTCCTGCTGCCAGCTGGAATCGACACCAAAGGCATAGCCTTTCAGGTTTTGTCTTTTGGCATAAAGGGCGATCAGTTCGTCCGCCATTTCTTCAACCGCCGCTTTCACCCGGGATTTAGACTTGCTCCAGTCATTGGTGCCCAATTGGTTGATCTTTGGTTTTTTCTCGCCGGTTCCCACGTAAACCTGAATGGCATCCATCTGGTCTACCGGGCAATAGAACTTGGCATCATTGGCATATGCAATGACCAGTAAATCTTTGATGGTCTCATCGATTTTCAACTGCTCAATCCCCCGATAGATACCGATGCCATGGGTATCATGGACCACAAAATCACCCTGATTCAGTTGGGTGAAGGAATCGATTTTGCGCCCTTTTTGCCGTCGGCGTTTTTTCCCCCGGGTGGATTCTTTGATAATTTCATTTTGATTGATACAAATCAGCTTTTCATCCGGCAGTTCAAAACCACCACTGATTTCGCCAATGGCCAGCTGAACCCCTGACACTACCTCATTGGTAAAACGATGAATGTCGGCTTCTGTTAATAAGTTTTTCAGCTTCTCCAGCCCCGCTTCATCCCGAGCCCGCAAATGGATAATGGCATTGTTTGCCAGTTGTTTTTTAACAAATTCGATAAATAAAGGGATCTGTCCGGAAAACGAATCGTTTTCTTTCACGCCTAAATCCAGAGCGATCCCTTTTTTACCTCGGGACGTAAATAAGTGAAGCCGTATCTGGGTTTTTGTTTCCAGCGCTTTTTCAATTTTTGAAAAAGCATAGAATTTATTCTTTTCTTCAGTAAACATCAGTCGTTCATCCATCAGGGTCTGAAAATCACTGTGCAGTTTATTGACAAAAACTGCCTGGGACTCTTTCATTCGGGGCGGTTCATCCCAGATAACCAGCGCATCGCCCAGATAATCCAAGAGCAGGCCCTCCGATTTGACAAACGCAAACAGGGTCTCATCATGACTACTGGGATCTTCGACGATCCGTTCAACTAAAGCGGCATAACCGGGAATATCACCATAGGTTTTTTCGATTTGCTTCAGAGCTTTACGTCGCTCCACATCATCTAAAATAATTTCTCGGCCGGGAAGAATCACCACCTGATCAACCGCCTGAATAGACAGCTGGGTTTGGGGATCAAAGGCGCGCAGGGATTCAATGGTATCGCCGAAAAATTCGATTCGATAGGCTTCCTGGCCAGTTGGGGAAAAAACATCAATAATCCCGCCACGATGAGCAAACTGCCCCTTGGCTTCCACCTGCGAAACCGCTTCATAGCCGAGTTCAAATAAACGGTTAGTCAGTTCAATGGGATCCCAGGTGTCATCTACTGCCAGCGAAAAGCCAAGTCCCTGAAATTTTGCTCTGGGCAATTGCTTCTTTAGCAGGGTTTCAGCCCCCATGACCACCACCATATTTTGATCCGATAAGAGTTTTTCAAATACCGCCAATCGCTGATGATTGATTTCCTGACTGTGAACGTCGGCAAAATAATCATGAATCGGTTCTGCCGGGAAGTAAAGCACTTGATCGCCCAGTATTTTCCCCAGATTCTCAGCCGTTTTCTGGGCCTGATAATCGGTTGCAGTGACATAAAGAATCCGGCTCATTTTGTGGCTGAAAATCAACCCGGCAAGCACTTCTTTAAAGCTGTTATTCACGTTGGAGAGATTAATGATTTCTCCGGCGGAACGATTATTTAGTATGGTTTGAATCGATTCGACCTGCATGAGGTCCTGATAAAGTAATTCCATGATCTCTTCTTTCATTTTTAAACACGGATAGCCCGGGGTTTTAAACCCGGGCCCCTGTTTGTATTCGCTTCTGCTCGTCTGTGCTGATGTCCTTTATTCTGATTTATTCTGATCTTCTGGCTTCGATTCGGCCTTTTTTTCAGGCTTGTCGTCAATCTTTTTTCGGACATTAATACGGTTCATGGCCAGATCAATTCCATCTTTAATAAAAACGTCTACCCCTTTGACCGCATCCATTACAGCATTTTCCATGGCCGGGAATTCGCTTTTGGGAAAACGCCCCAGTACAAAGTGGACCAATTCGGAACCAATTTTCGGGCGACCAATACCAATCCGAATTCGGGCAAATTCCGGCGATCCTAAATGTTGAATAATCGATCGCATCCCATTATGCGTGCCGGCACTACCCCGTTGCCGAATCCGCACGTCCCCGGTAGCCAGATCGATATCATCATAGATTACCAGCAGGTTCTCCAATGGAACATTATAAAAATTCATCAGCCCGGCCACGCAGAGACCGCTATTGTTCATGTAAGTGGTTGGTTTGGCCAGCATGATCTTTTGACCAAATTCACGATAGCTGCCGGTTACACCGTTCTGTTCCTTCTTTTTGATGGCAATTCCTTTTTTATCGCTGAGATAATCAAGGGTTTCAAAGCCGATATTATGCCGGGTTCCATCGTATTCTTTACCGATGTTTCCCAGTCCAACAATCAGATGCATGTTTGATCCTATACGTATCTTCCCACAAAAAGCTTGCTCAGTGATCGGCCAAAATGGACATAGTCAATGGCACGTCCGAAGAGGGTTCCAGTGGAAAGAATTTTAATTTTTTCGATTTGTTTTTCTTTAGGAATAATCAGGGTGTTCAGAGTAACCAGTTCTTCAATGGCTGAATCCTGAATGCGCTGGATAGCTGGGCCAGAAAACACCCCGTGACTACAGGCAGCAAACACCGAATTAGCACCGAGCTCAATGAGGGCATTGGCTCCAGAGGTAATGGTTCCGGCGGTATCAATCATGTCGTCGATCATGATGCAGTTTTTTCCCTTAACATCGCCAATAACATTCATAACTGCGGTTTCATTGGGACGGGGACGTTCTTTATCGATAATCGCAAACGGACAATTTAGGCTTCTCGCCAGTTTTCGTGAACGCTTAACACTACCCACATCTGGCGATACGACAACCATGTTTTCCAGTTTCTTATCTTTGTAGTATTCAGTAATCAGAGCGCTGCCTGATAAGTGATCCAGAGGAATATCAAAGAAACCCTGAATCTGGTTGGAGTGCAAATCCATGGTGATAACCCGGTCGGCACCGGCGGTGGTTAACAAGTTTGCCACCAGTTTGGCGGTAATGGGATCCCGGGATTTTGCCTTACGATCCTGTCGGGCATAGCCATAATATGGGATCACCGCATTAATTCGACCAGCCGAAGCGCGTTTCATGGAATCGATGAGAATCAGTAATTCCATTAAATTTTCATTCACCGGGGTGCCCGTGGACTGGATGACAAAAACATCTGCTCCACGAACCGATTCAAAGACATTCACGCCGATTTCCCCGTCACTAAAGGAGACCACCTCAGCGTTACACAGCTGGACTTCTAAATATTCGGCAATTTCCTGCGCCAATGCGATATTCGAGTTCCCAGCAATAATCTTAATTCCACTATACTTTCCATCCATCTGTTTCATACCTCTTCTTAATCTTCTCTATTTTCTATTTTGTTGATGATGTGTTACTTTTTTAAATAACCGACTTTATTAACCTGTCTTGCTCTGGCAATCGCCAGACTGTCTTCCGGTACATCTTCGGTAATGGTGGAACCAGCGGCGATATAGGCGCCTTCCTTAACTGTTACCGGCGCAATCAGATTGGTGTTGCACCCGATAAAGGCATTTTTTTCCACAATGGTTCGATATTTTTTTTTGCCATCGTAATTGACAAAAACAGTGCCGCAACCCAGGTTCACATTTTCGCCAACGTCACCATCGCCAATATAGGTCAGGTGAGAAGCTTTTGCCCCATCAGCCATGGTCGAATTTTTAACTTCCACAAAATCGCCAACCTTGCAATGCTTACCAATTTCGCTGCCTGGGCGAATATAGGCGTATGGTCCGACGGTCGTATAATCATCGACACCGCTTTCTAAAATTGTGGAACTTTGAATCGTTACATTATTCCCAATTTTTGTGTGGACTAACCGACTATTTGCCCCGATCAGACAATTTTCGCCAATAACCGTTTCGCCTTCGAGGATGACGCCGGGATAGAGAATGGTATCCTGTCCGACCAGCACCCGATTACCCACGTAGGTTGTTGCCGGATCGATCATCGTTACACCGGCATCCATCAGTTTGTGGTTAATCCGTTTTCGCATCACTGCTTCGGCTTCAGCCAGCTGCACCCTTGAATTGATGGCCTGAATGTCCTCCGGATCCGGGGTTACATAGGTACCGGCTGTTTTTCCCATTTTTCTCATAATTTCAATAACATCAGTCAGATAATACTCACCCTGGGAATTATCGGTTTTTAATTCTTGCAAGGCCAGAATAAGCGCCTGGGCATCAAAACAATACATCCCCGAATTAATTTCTTTGATCTGTTTTTCTTCTGGATTGGCATCCTTCTCTTCCACAATTTTTTGAAGTTCCCCACTTCTATTTTTGATCATCCGACCATAACCGGTGGGTTCTGCAAATTCGGCGGTCAGAACCGTTGCTGCATAGCCCCCGGTTTCGTGGGCTAAAACCAGTCCTTCGATCGTCTCCGCCTGAATCAGCGGGGCATCTCCAACCAAGACGATCAGATTACCCTGAAGGTTTTCAAAAAACGGCAGTGCTTGTAATACCGCATGACCGGTTCCCAGCTGATCTTTCTGATAGTAAGTCTCCAGCTGCGGAGAAAGACTTTCTTTAACCATCTCCGCTTGAAAACCAACAATGACGGCAATGTCCAAAATCCCTGAATCCCTGCTGGCACCAACCACGTAATCGAGAATATTCTCGCCACATACCTGATGGAGTACTTTCGGTTTTTGTGATCGCATCCGGGTTCCTTCCCCAGCGGCCAATATGAGTGTTTTTGAATGGTTCATTTTCAACTCCATACATCTATTAATTAACAACAAAAAAAGGGAAGTGCTTCCCCTTTTTTTAACTTTTTCTGTTAAATTTTTATTCTTCTTCGTAATCTACTTCTAGTTCAACTTCTGCTTCTTCTTCATTGGTTACTTGATTATCCTCTGCTATGGCCTTTTCGTAAGCTCGCAGGACACTTTCCTGCATTTCACGACGGGTACCCATATTTATAGGATGTGCAATATCCTTGAATTCGCCATCCGGCGTTTTTCGACTGGGCATCGCAATAAAAAATCCGCTTTGTCCTTCAATTACCTTAATATCATGAACAACAAATTGATCATCAAAAGTAACTGAGACAATTGCTCTCATTTTACCCTCTGGATACGTTTTCCGTACTCTTACGTCCGTTATTTCCATCTCGTAAGCCTCCCCTTTGAAATAAAGTCACATGTCTGATTCTCTATATATACTAACACAAATTCAACAATATTAAAACAAAAACCTTAATTTTTTTCTATTCTTATTATTTTTAAAAAGGGTTTAAAAAAAATAATGAATTTATTATATTTAATGTTCTGTTTTATTGTTACTATTCGTGTTTAATACATACTTTTTACTTAGGTTTTCAGCTATCCGAATACAGTGAAACCCGCAAACCGGTTTCCATATTTTCATCATCCATCCAGATCAGGGGAGTGAAATCATCAACCAATTTTTCCACTGGGGATCGGGTCACAAAAATAACGCAGATTCCCATAACCCGTGCTCCGACTTCCTCCATCAGATTGGTCATTCCTTTGGCGGTGCCGCCGCCCTTCATAAAATCATCGATGACTAGTACCTTTTTATCCTTTAAATCAATCCGTCTGCTCAGGTACATGGTTTTGATTTTATTGGACGATCCGGAAATATAATTCACACTGGTGGTCGCCCCTTCGGTGACTCGATTGGAACGCCGGATCAAACCCATTGGTACATTTAAATAGTGAGCCGTTTCCATCGCCACCGGGATTCCTTTGGTTTCGGTGGTGACTACATACTCTATACCCATTTCACCATACTTTGAAGCAATAATCCGACCGATATTTTTAGAATAACGGGGATTTGATAAAATATCGCTGTAATAGACAAATCCCCCTTGTATTTTTCGGGAAGGTGACTGGAGTTGCTCGGCAATTTCTGTTAAGATGCCAACCTCTTCCGCTTTGGTAACCTTGGGATGATAGACCACGCCGCCGGATGCCCCGGAATAGGTTTCAACATAACCGGTACCGGTTAGTTCAATGGCATTTTTGACAATCGCCACATCTTCGCAAACGCTTGATTTTCCCGCTTCCAGTAAATCGGTAAAATAATTGTAACTGAAAACCTCATTGGGATGGTCTGACAATATTTTTGTAATGACACTGATTCTTTCATTTTTTTTCATTTTCCACCTGTGATGGATTTTATTAAAATCCGAACATTTTTCTCAATAACTATAATATTATTCATATTTCGGTGAAAGTGCAAGTTTTTTTTAATCTTTACTCGATGGAAACACCTGTGTTATAATTCGTCTTAAAGTGTTTTGCCCAATTTGAATGGTATTTTCGATTATTTCATGCTTATTTCAAGTCACTTACCAGACACTTTCAGATGATTCATTAAGAAATAATTAAGATTTTATTACCGATAAAGGAGCTGATTATTTGAAATCACAACTAGAAAAAAAATTCAACCGACCCATCAATAAATTATTCTTCATTGGAATTGGCGGAAGCAGCATGAGCGGACTTGCGACAATGTCTTTATCCCAAGGTTTTTCCATTGAAGGTTCTGATATGATTGCCTCATCCTACACCGAAAAACTGGAATGTCTGGGGATCAAAATCCACATCGGACACAACTACGAAAACATTCCCCCCGACACCGACTGTGTCGTTTATTCTGCCGCGATCCACGAGGATAATCCCGATATGATTAAAGCGACGGATTTAAATCTTCCTAAAATCGAACGTTCGAGTTTTCTGGGTCTTTTTTCCCATATCTTCGATAAAACCATCGCCGTTTCCGGCACCCATCGCAAAACCACCACCTCTTCCATGGTTGCCTGTCTGCTCCAACATGCTGAGCTGCGGCCAAGCCTCAGTATTGGTGGCAAGCTTGATGAATTCGGCGGCAATGCCGTTATTGACGGAAAAGAGTTCTTTGTCGTGGAGGCCTGTGAATATGTGGACAGTTTCCTGAAAACTTCTCATTCCATTGGTATTATTACCAATATTGAAGAAGATCATCTGGATTATTTCAAAGGCGGACTAAAACAAATCAAGGAATCTTTTACCAATTTTGGCAAAATCCTCCCCGCTGGTGGTCTGATGATTGCCTACGGTGATTCTCAGGACGTTCTGGATGTTGTTACCGATTTAGCCTGCCCGGTGATCACCTATGGTTTAAATAAAACCAATGACTGGTACCCGGAAAATATTGAATATGACACGGTTGGGAAACCCAGCTTTGACGTTTATAAAAAAGGCACCTTTTATGGCCACTACCAATTGGTGATTCCTGGGGAACACAATGTTCTTAACGCCCTCTCAGCCATTATCTGCGGTGACTTCCTGGAAATTCCGGTTGCTACTTCCATCAGTGGCATGGCAAAATTCACCGGCGCCAAACGCCGTTTTGAATTCCGGGGCGAAGTCAACGGGATCAATGTTTACGAAGATTATGCCCATCATCCAACCGAACTGAAGGTCGTGGTTGATGCCTGTCTGAATTATGATCATCACAAACTTTGGGTTGTCTTTCAACCGCACACCTATTCCCGAACTTTCTTTTTCTTTGATGATTTTGTGGATGCCTTTGCAAAGGCTGATTACGTTATTCTCAATGACATTTATTCAGATCGGGAAGGCAATGACTGGAATATTTATTCCGAAGATCTACAAAAAGCCATAGCAGAAAAATATGGCATTCCAACTGTTACAATTTCAGCTTTTGGCGATATTGTCGACTATCTAACCAGCCATTTATGTGCAAATGATATGGTCTTGGTGGCCGGTTCTCAGACCATCAATCATGTTGCCTTTGATCTGGTGGATAAGTTAAAAGAGATTCATAAATCTTGACATTTTTTCCCAATAGGAGTATTCTAAAGATAGAAATAATTTAACTTTAGGAGGCTAATATGGAACAGTATAACAATAAGGCCATTGCTTCCCTTGTATTGGGAATCGTATCCTTGGTTTGTATCTTTTTGGGCTATTTTACCATTATTGGTATTGTTTGCGCCATTATCGGGTTGATCTTTGCCATTCAAATCCGCAAAGCCGGAGAATTGGAAGGATTTAAGCCAAGTGGCATGGCCACTGCCGGTTTAGTACTCAATATCATTGGTCTCGGATTATGTGCACTGGCATTTATTGCCTGTGTGGCTTGTGTGGGAATCATCGGCACTGCCGGACTTTACTCCTGAGCGACGCAATTTTTAAGAAGGACGAGCATTCGTCCTTTTTTTATATAAAAAATTAAGGGAGCAGAACATGTATCCAATTATTCATTTTTTAAATTATTCCATCCCAACTTTTGGCATTTTGTTTTTAATCGGAACTGGAGCGGCTTTTTTGTTGGCACTGATAACCGCTAAAAAGTATGCCATAATCACCATGGATGCCATGTTTTTCGGACTCTTTGGCATCATCGGTGGCATTATTGGTGCCAAACTGCTATTTATTATTGTTGATTTTCCCAGTCTGATCGCCCATCCCGAAACTGCGCTGATCCGACTGGCCACGGGTGGGGCCGTTTTCTATGGCGGTCTGATTGGCGGGATTTTCGGCGGCTTTTTTTATACCCATATTTATAAACTGAATACCATTAAATTTTTTGACATCGCCGTCCCCTGCCTGGCCCTTGTTCAGGCTTTTGGACGTATCGGTTGTTTTTTCAATGGTTGCTGCTACGGCATTCCCTATGAAGGATTCGGTGCCGTTCACTACCCGGTGGGTGCCTATCCCCCCGCTGGTATTGGACTTTTTCCGGCTCAGTTAACCGAATCAGCCTTTCTTTTTATCCTGACCCTGGTTCTGCTGACGGTTTTATGGAAAAGTAAAAGCCCCGGTTTTACCACTGGTTTCTATCTGATCGGCTATGGCATCTTTCGCTTTATTAATGAATTTTTCCGATCCGATCCCCGGGGGATTGTCGGATTTCTCTCTACATCACAGGCTATCAGCCTTATTGTTATTGTTTTTGGTTTGCTTTTTTTGCTTAAAATTCCCCAAAAGCTTTATGAAAAACATTTGAAATATTAGTTATTCAAAAGGCTTTAGGGTATAATTAAGGTATTAAAACTATTTAGGAGGTTTTGTTATGCATATGTATGATGATTATTTGGGAAATGTCTCACCATATTCTTCCCAATCTGACAGTTTCTGGGCGATTATGCCCGTAATTATGTCCATTCTCGGTATTATTCTTGTTGTCGCTCTTGTTATTGGGCTTGTCTGCTATGTTTTTAATGCCATCGGGCTTTACACCATGGCTAAAAACAGAAATATTGAACATGCCTGGTTGGCCTGGATTCCCCTTGCCAGCAGCTATCTCATGGGTGAACTGATCAATGATGATGTCTCCATCAGCACCTGGCATATTCCCTATGCCAAGCTTTTTCTGCCCCTGATGGGTCTTG
>JAKLQL010000224.1 GCA_022013395.1 Acetobacterium sp. | reverse complement strand
GAGTTGCTCGTTCACTGATGCAAATGGTACCAGGAACTGACTATATCTGTTCTGGTTACTCTTCTATGCCTAACTATGATAATATGTTTGCAGGCTCTAACTGGGATGCAGATGATTATGACGATTGGAATGTAATCCAACGTGACTTAAAAATCGATGCCGGTTTACAACCTGCTGATGAAGATACCGTTGTTGCTGCTCGTGCTAAAGGCGCTCGCGCAATGCAAATCTTATTCAGAGAATTAGGCTTAACCGAAATCACTGATGCTGAAGTTGAAGCTGCAACTTATGCACGTGGATCTCAAGATATGCCTGACCGTGATGTCGTAGCTGACTTAAAATCTGTTGAAGATTTAATGGGTCGTGGCGCAACAGCGGTTGACTTTATTAAAGCTTTAGACCGTGGCGGCATGAGAGATGTTGCTGAATCGATCTTTAACATTCAGTTACAGAAATGTGCTGGTGACTACTTACACACTGCTTCTAAATTAAGCTCTACATGGGAATGTATTTCAGCAGTTAACTATCCAAATACTTATCATGGAGTAAAAACTGGTTATGTAATCAGTGATGAAAGATGGGCACAAATCCAAGATATTCCATGGGCTGTTGACCCAGCAAGCATATAGGAAGGGGTGTAAAAAAATGGCTATAAACGAACAAATGTTAAAAAGCATTATTGAAGATGTTTTAAAAGAAATGACTGGCGCTACTTCAGCTGCTGCACCAGCTGCTACTGCTGCTGGCTCAGTTAAACTGACTCCAATCGGAGAAGCAAAACAAGGAATGGCTAGTGACGAAGTAGTTATTGGTTTAGCTCCTGCTTTTGCAGAATCTCAAACTGTAACAATCGTTGGTCTTCCACACGATAAAGTTCTTAAAGAAATTATCGCTGGTATTGAAGAAGAAGGCTTAAAAGCCCGAGTTATCAAAATTTACAGAAGTTCTGACGTTGCTGTATGCGGTCATACTGCTGCTAAACTTTCTGGATCCGGTATCGGTATTGGTATCCAGTCAAAAGGTACTTCTTTAATTCACCAAAAAGATTTACCACAGTTAAGTAACTTAGAATTATTTTCTCAAGCACCATTGATCGATTTAGAAACATATCGTATGATTGGGAAAAATGCTGCTAAATATGCTAAAGGCGAAAGCCCAGCACCAGTTCCAGTAAGAAACGACCAAATGGCTCGTCCAGCTTACCAGGCAAAAGCAGCCTTATTACATATTAAAGAAACTGAACATGTTGAAGCCGGTAAAAAAGCCGTCGAACAACAAGTTTCGTTTGTATAAGTGGAGGTGACCAGAATGACACAAGAACAAATGTTGGAACAAATCGTTAAACAAGTTATGAGTTCTATGAGTACCGCTGCAGCTCCAGCTACATGCGCTACTGGAACCGTTTCGAAAGCTGATTACCCAATCGGGGACAAAAGACCAGAACTGATCTTCTCCGCTACCGGAAAAGCTTACAAAGAGTTAACCTTAGATAAATTATTAGCTGGCCAGTTAACACCAGAAGATTTACGTATCAGACCAGAAACCCTTGAACTTCAAGCTCAGGTTG
>JAKLQL010000223.1 GCA_022013395.1 Acetobacterium sp. | reverse complement strand
ACTGTTTCAGGCCCTTCCCCAAAGCGACGGCAGAGCCAATCGCATCGCCATCTGGTTTCTGATGAAGCAGGATTAAGAACCGTTGATTATCATTCAAGCATTCAATTATTTCATCAGGAATTTTCTTCATTCTGATCCTTCAATTCTTTATCATCTTTCAAACCTTTTAAAATCGATTCGATATGCATACCATATTCAATTGAGTTATCAATTTCAAAGATTAGCGCTGGAACCGAATGGACAGTAATAACCTGGCCAAGGCTTGATCTTAAAAAGCTTTTAGCATTATTCAGAAGTTCAAGTACAACCTTCTTCTGATTTTCATCACCAAAAACACTCACATAGACAGTAGCGGTTTTTAAATCAGGAGCTGCTTTAACTCTGGTAATGCTGACATTGCTGTCTTTAATACGAGAATCTTTCATTTTATGGATAATAATAAGGCTCAATTCTCTTTGGATTAACCCATTAATTTTTTCATTACGATGAGATGCCATTTGTTTTTACCTCCTTCATGGGGAAGATAGGCTTTCGCTTATCTTTCGATTTTTTCCATGGTAAATGCTTCAATGTTATCGCCAACTTTTAAATCGTTGTATTTTTCGATGCCAATTCCACATTCATATCCGGTGTTAACTTCTTTTACATCATCTTTAAAACGTCGTAACGATGCAATTTTTCCTTCGAGTATGACAATGCCATCGCGAATAATTCGGACATCGTCATTCCGGTTGATTTTTCCTTCGGTAATATAACAGCCGGCGATGGTACCGATGCTTGGGATTTTAAATACTTCTCGTATTTCAGCATTCCCCATGATTTTTTCCCGGAATTCTGGTGCCAGCATACCTTCCATGGCTTTTTTAATATCTTCAACCGCATCGTAAATAACCCGATAGAGGCGAATATCAACTTCTTCTGATTCTGCCAACTTAACAGCATTTTTGTCAGGTCTAACATTAAAACCAATTACAATGGCATTTGAAGTAGATGCCAGTAAAACATCCGTTTCGTTGATGGCGCCTACTGCACCATGAATTATATTAATTCGAACCGCTTCATTATCCAGTTTTTCAAGAGACTGTTTGATGGCTTCAATGGAACCCTGAACATCGGCTTTAATGATAATGTTGACATCCTGAATATTACCGTCCTGAATCTGACTAAACAGGTCATCAAGGGAAATATTGGAACGACGCTGACGCTCGCCTTTTTGCATTTCTTTTCGTTTTTCAGCTAATTGTCGGGCTTCTTTTTCATTCTCAAGCACGATAAAATCGTCCCCAGCTGCTGGAATATCGGAAAGACCTGAAATTTCTACCGGTGTGGATGGGCCAGCCTTCTTCAATCGCTTGCCTTTATCATCAATCATTGTCCGGATCTTACCATAGGTAGTTCCCGAAATAATCGAATCGCCAACATGCAAGGTTCCCTGCTGAACCAATAAGGTCGCAACTGATCCTTTACCACGTTTTATTTGCGATTCAATCACACTTCCTCTGGCTTCACGGCCAGGATCTGCGGTTAGTTCTTCCATTTCAGACATCATGATGATCATTTCCAGCAGAGATTCAATACCTTCACCGGTTTTTGCTGAGACGTTAACGGCAATGGTTTCACCGCCCCATTCTTCAACAACTAGATTATATTTAGTTAACTCTTGTTTAACACGTTCCGGATCTGCTCCCGGTTTATCGATTTTATTGATGGCAACCAGAATTGGAACCCCGGCTGCTTTGGCATGATTAATCGCTTCTACAGTTTGTGGCATAACACCGTCATCAGCTGCTACCACTAATACGGCAATATCGGTTATTTGAGCACCACGAGAACGCATAGCCGTAAAGGCCTCATGTCCCGGGGTATCAATTACGGTAATAGCATGGTTTTTGATATTAACGGTATAGGCTCCAATATGTTGTGTAATCCCACCGGCTTCGCCAGCAATAACATTTGCTTTACGAATTCGATCAAGAAGTGAGGTTTTACCATGATCAACATGTCCCATGACGGTTACCACAGGTGGTCGCGGAATTTCATTTTCACTTTCTTCTTCGTCATATTCTTCTAAAATTTTTGAAACAACATCTTCAATTTTAATAGCTTCGACTTCAAAGCCCAACTCAGCAGCAACGATGGCGGCTGTTTCAAAATCAATTTCCTGATTAATACTAACCATGGTTCCTGCCAGCATCAGGGTTTTGATAATTTCAGTAGCACTTATTTCAAGAATATCCGCCAGTTCACCGACTGTTAAAATCTCTGGAATTTCAAATGTCTGATTT
>JAKLQL010000021.1 GCA_022013395.1 Acetobacterium sp. | reverse complement strand
TTCTTTGTGTAAGGGTAAAGCAATCAAATTTCCAAAACCATCTTTTTGGAGATAATCCTGACTTGGAAAAAGCCTGTCAAATGAATCAAACCCAATCCTGCCACTCACCTGCATGGCTTGTTCTAATATACACATTCCAAATTTTCTAGCAATTACAGCCTTAATCTCATTCTCAAAGAAAAACCATAAATGCGCACCCTCACCTGATCGCGAACGTTCAACATACATCGGAATATCATGTTTCCTGCAAACACTTCTGATCACAGTGATATCTTCCCGCCACGTGCTTTTGTCAAAATCAATTGCCAATAAACAACATGTATCATTGATTGTTAATGGGTACAACCCAATCACTTCATTCCCTAACAAGTGTTTTTCCAGTTGTTTTCTGTCCAGTGGCGCAAAATTACTTTGTTTACATTCCGTACACTTTGTCCGGGGCTTATTACAGATGCCTGGTTTGAAGTCATTAAAGCAATATGGAGAATAGCCTGGCTTATTCCGCCACCGCTTGGCACAAATGTCAGCTCTGCCTCTGAAAACGGATAGATATAAATCTAGCTTTTCCTGCGTTGAACTCTTTTTTGTTAGACCAATTGTATCTTCAGCGTTTGTTAAATTTTCTGCTTCTTTAACAATACAGTTAACTGTGGATTCCTCAGTGATCATTGATTTAAGCTCCACTATTGTTTCTTTTAACTTTTTGTTTTCACTCAATAATTCCTCGTATTTTTCCAATAATTCAGCATACTTCACTTATCTCACCTCGCATCAATCATTTCGGGCGATAAGAATTCACCATCTTGTACTCATTTGTAAGTTCTATTTTTTAAATACCACTCTTCAGAAAAATCTTTTGCATTAATAATCGCATCCATCGGCTTCCCAATAAATTGAACAACCATATCAACCACAACTTTAAATTCCAGATCAATTCCCAATGAACTCCTGGAAAATGACTTCCATCTTCTTTGCATATCATCGTCATTATACATATCTGATACTTTTACAATCGTGGTTTCATCAAAAAAAGTTTTTCGATTGCTTAATGTGTTCAAAAGCCCATCCTTCAGTATTCTTCCATCAAAATCGTAATGTCCTGCCAGGTAATAGATATCATAGTAATCTTTCATTCTACTGGTAG
>JAKLQL010000222.1 GCA_022013395.1 Acetobacterium sp. | reverse complement strand
GGATCCCTGCGTCCCAAGCGGGTTTTAACGGAGATGGCCAGTGGCTGTTCCTGGTGGACTTTGTCGAGAAAGGCTGGGGATTCAGATGCAGTCGGTGGATGCCTATATCAATGTGGTGGGTGGCATTAAGGTGGATGAACCAGCCTTGGATCTTGGGGTGATCGCCGTCCTTTATTCCAGCCTCCGGGATTTCCAGATTCCCGGGGATCTGATGATTCTGGGTGAAGTGGGCTTAACCGGTGAAGTCCGAAATATTCAGCATATTGAAAAACGACTCATTGAAGGAAAAAAGCTGGGCTTTAAACGCTGCATCATCCCGAAGGGGAACCAGAAAGGCTTGAAAATTGCCGGAATGGAGATCCTTCCGGTAGATAATATTCGTTCAGCCTTGGACATTTTGCTGTAAACTTGAGCTGAGGTGAAAGAAGTGGTATTGTCTATCATTTCCAAGCAAAAATTTATCCTTTGATTTCAGCACAAAACCGTGTATAATTAAATTATCCCAAAGTGTTCGTTTTTACTTTATTTTTGAACCTACATCAATACTCAGGGAGTCTGATTGTTCGTTAGCAGATGTTAGGCCTCATTATTTCAGTGGAAAACAGAAACTAAAGACAAGGCACCCACCTAGCTTTCGCTAGGGCGTCAAAAATGGAGTACGACACGTTGGGATAGCACCTATGGGTGCTTTTTTTGTGGTTGTATTATTTTTTTGTTTTGGTACAATAGGTAAAGCATGTTTAAATTTTGAAGGAGGGCTTATGTACGAATATATGATTGGGAGCTTGGAAGAACAAGCCATGGATTATGTGGTCATTGATTTGAACCGCATGGGATATAAGGTAAAGGTATCGACCAACACATTGAATGAGCTGCCTAATCTGCATTCGGAGGTTAAGCTGCATCTTCATCAGGTCATCAAAGAAGACGAGGTTTCGCTTTATGGTTTTGCCACTACTGATGAACGGGAAATTTTCAGGACCATGATCGGAATTTCCGGGATCGGACCAAAAGCAGCCATGGGGCTCTTGTCGCAGTTCAGCCGAAATGAACTGATTGGACATATTGTTAATGATGATCCTAAAAGCATCGCCAAGGCTCCGGGAATCGGGATTAAAACCGCCAGTCGAATTATTCTGGAGCTGAAAGATCGCTATAAGGATGTGACCGTGGGTGACTTGAAGATCGTTGATTTACGTGGAAAAGATGACAATGTATCCCAGGCCGTTAACGGACTGGTCGGATTAGGCTATAGCATTTCTGAAGCTTCGGAAATGGTATCCCGGGCATTTACCCCCGAGAGCAGTATTGAAGAGCTGATTACTGGTGCGCTTCGCTCGGCTAATCCATTGAAGGGACGGTAGCCATGAAGGAACGAATCATCACCTCCGATTTTACGGAATTGGATGTGGAAATCGAAAGAAACTTAAGACCTCAGGGTCTGGATGAATATATAGGTCAGGAAAAGGTAAAAAAGCAAATGGGCATTTTTATCAAAGCTGCCCAGAAACGAAATGAAAGCCTGGATCATGTGCTCCTATATGGACCGCCGGGGCTGGGAAAAACAACGCTCGCCAATATCATTGCCAGGGAAATGGGGGTCGGGATTAAAACCACCTCTGGCCCAGCCATTGAAAAGGCTGGGGATCTGGCGGCCATTCTGACGAGCTTAAAAGAAGGAGATATCCTTTTTATTGATGAAATCCATCGATTGCAGCGCTCGGTGGAAGAGGTATTGTATCCAGCCATGGAAGATTATGCTCTGGATATTATTATTGGCAAAGGTCCGGGAGCCCGATCGATTCGTCTGGAACTGCCGCACTTTACCCTGATTGGCGCAACCACCCGGGTGGGACTGCTGACCTCGCCGTTGCGGGACCGATTCGGGGTGATCCAGCGGTTGGAACTGTATAATCCGGTGGAACTGGCCACCATTATCAGACGCTCATCGGGCATTATCGGGATTGAAATGGATGATGAAGGGGCGGTTGAACTGGCCATCCGTTCCCGGGGCACGCCGCGAATTGCCAACCGCTTGTTAAAGCGGGTTCGGGATTATTGCGAAATTGAAGGCCGGGGCATCATTGATTTGCAGATTACCCGGGAAGCCCTGGAGCTTTTTGAAGTCGATGCAGTGGGTCTGGATGAGATTGATCGGATCATGCTCAGAACTATTGTGGAGAAATTTGATGGCGGGCCGGTGGGGATTGACACCTTGGCCGCCGCCATTGGCGAAGAAAAAAACACCATTGAAGAGGTTTATGAACCCTATCTGATTCAACTGGGTTTTCTTTCTAAAACACCCCGAGGCCGAGTGATTACCAGCCGTGGTTACGCCCACCTGGGACTAGAGGTATTAATGAACGAAACATTGGATCCTCAGCAGTTAAAAATAAATTTTTATGACAATGGGGAAGAAATAGATGAATAAAACTGACTTTTATTATGATCTCCCGGACGAATTGATCGCCCAATGTCCGCTGGAAAAAAGGGATAATTCCCGTTTGATGGTGCTGAACCGCGAAAAAAATACCATCGAAGACCGGAATTTTTTTGAAGTGACCAATTATTTACGTCCTGGAGATTTGCTGGTGATGAATAATACCAAGGTGTTACCTGGCCGGTTGTTTGGTTCCCGGGAAGATAGCGGTGGTAAGGTCGAGATCTTATTATTGCGACACCTGGCCCAAAAAGATTGGGAAATCATGGTCAAGCCGGGAAAACGAGCCAAGGTTGGCGCCCGGATTATTTTTAGCCCCGAGCTAAAAGGGGAAATCACCGGAACCACCCAAGGCGGGCTGCGGATTATCAGCTTTGAATACACAGGCGTCTTTGAAGAAATCATCGACGAAATCGGTTTGATGCCGGTACCACCCTATATTCATGAAACTTTGAAGGACAATAACCGGTATCAGACCGTCTATGCCAAGCGGGAAGGCTCTTCAGCCGCCCCTACGGCTGGGCTCCACTTCACCCCGGATCTGCTTCAAAAAATTGAAGAGATGGGCGTGGAGATTGCTGAGGTGACCCTCCATGTCGGAATTGGTACCTTTCGACCGGTGAAATGTGATGTCATTGAAGAACATCATATGCATGAGGAGTATTATGAGGTGTCGGAAGAAACCGCCAAAGCCATTAAGCGCACTAAAGAAAGAGGGGGCCGGGTTATTGCTGTGGGCACCACCTCAGTCAGAACTCTGGAGAGCAATGCCAAGCTCCACGATGGCGTGGTGACGGCCTATACTGGTGTAACGGATATTTTTATTTACCCCGGATACCAGTGGGAGGTGGTGGATGCCATCATCACCAATTTCCATTTACCGGAATCAACTTTGCTGATGCTGGTTTCGGCCTTTTATAATCGGGAAGCTGTTATGAAAGCCTACCAGACCGCCATTGACTGGAGATATCGTTTTTTCAGCTTTGGCGATGCCTTATTTATTGAATAGAAAGAAAAAACAGGAGAACAGAATGAGTGAATTTCGTTATGAACTGATCAAGGAGTGCAAGGACACCGGGGCCAGATTGGGGAAGGTCCACACCAAACGCGGGGTCATCAACACGCCGATTTTTATGCCGGTGGGCACCCAGGCAACGGTTAAGTCTCTTTCCTCTGAGGATTTAATGGAGATGGATGCCAATGTTATTTTAGGGAATACCTATCACCTTTATTTGAGACCCGGCCAGGAGATAATGGATAAGGCTGGGGGTATCCACAAATTTATGAATTGGAATCGTCCGGTGTTAACGGATAGTGGAGGATTCCAGGTTTTTTCTTTAAATGACTTAAGAAAGATTACTGAAGATGGTGTTGAATTTATTTCACATCTCGATGGATCACGACATTTTATGACGCCGGAAAAGGCCATTGATATGCAGAATTCCATTGGTGCTGATATTATTATGTGTTTTGATGAATGTGCCCCGGCGGGAGCAGATTACGAGTACACCAAAAAATCCATGGAAATGACAACCCGGTGGGCCAAACGATGTAAAGATGCCCATAAACGACCGGAAGACCAAGCTCTATTTGGCATTGTTCAGGGCGGCATGTATGAAGACCTCAGAGCACAAAGCGTACAAGAGCTTACCGACATTGGTTTCCCAGGATATTCCATTGGTGGACTCAGTGTCGGGGAACCTAAAGATGTGATGTATCGGATGCTCGACGCTACCACGCCGCTGTTGCCGAAAGACAAACCCCGGTATTTGATGGGGGTTGGTTCATTGGATGCGCTTTTTGAAGGAACCATCCGGGGCATTGACATGTTTGACTGCGTGCTCCAGAGTCGGATCGCCAGAAATGGAACCGCCTTCACCAGCCATGGCAAGGTCGTGGTTCGTAATGCCACCTATAAAGAAGATTTTACACCGGTAGACCCGGAATGTGATTGTTTCGTTTGTCGAAACTATACCCGAGCCTATATCCGGCATCTCATTAAAACCAATGAAATTTTAGGAGCCAGGTTATTGACATATCATAACTTAT
>JAKLQL010000221.1 GCA_022013395.1 Acetobacterium sp. | reverse complement strand
TTGGTAAAGATGGCAATGGAAGGCAGATTCATCCCATTAAAGGTATTATTTTTTACCATCGAGTAGATCGCCATATCCCGAAACACCACGCGATCACCAGCCTTCAGCGGTTGGGGAAATGCATAATCGCCAATAATATCCCCCGCCAGACAGGTTGGGCCGCCCAGTCGATAGGTAAAAGGCTTCTCCAAAGGCAATCCCGCTCCGATTATTTCCGGGCGATAGGGCATTTCCAGCACATCTGGCATGTGACAGGCGGCCGATGTATCCAGGATGGCATTTTGAATGCCATTCTCAACAACATCCAACACGGTTGCCACCAGAAATCCGGTGTTTAGTGCTACGGCTTCCCCCGGTTCAAGGTAGACTTTTAATTGATAGGTTTCCTGGATCCGATTGATACAGGAAATGAGTTTTTCAATATCATAATCTTCCCGGGTAATGTGGTGCCCGCCACCGAAATTCAACCATTCCATTTGGTGCAGGTAGTGACCAAATTTATCGATCACAACCTGCAGGGTATCCTCCAGGGCATCGGCATCTTGTTCACAAAGGGTATGAAAATGAAGTCCCTTGATGCCACTCAGTAATTCTGGTCGAAATTGCCGCAAGGTTACCCCCATCCGTGACCCCGGTGAACAGGGATCATATAACGAATTTTCCTGGGTCGAATATTCCGGGTTAATCCGGATGCCGCATTCCCGTTTAGCCGCCAGCGCCCGGCCCCGATATTTTATCCATTGATTAAAGGAATTAAAAACAATGTGATCGCAGCATTTGACAATCTCATCAAATTCATCTTCGCGATAGGCGGTCGAAAAGACATGGTTTTCCTTTTTCATTTTCTCATAGCCCAGCTTGGCTTCAAATAAGCCACTGGCGGTAGTCCCAGCCAGATATCGGCTGATCAGGGGATAAAGCGAAAACATCGAAAAAGCTTTCTGAGCGAGTAAAATTTTACATCCGGTTTCTTTTTGAACCTCATCCAGGATTTCCAGATTTTTAGTCAGCAGTGCTTCATCGACGATATAGCAAGGGGTTGGCAGTTCGTTGAACGCATCTTTCAATTCCATATTTAGTCAACCAGCTCCGGTTTAAAGCTTTCCTGCCAAGGCAATCCCCATTTATTTAACGCTTCCATAAATGGATCCGGATCAAACTCTTCAATGTTGTATACTCCAGGTTTTTGCCACTGGCCAGTCATCACCAACATGGCCCCAATCATCGCTGGTACCCCAGTGGTGTAGGAGATCGCCTGGGAACCCACTTCTTTATAACACGCTTCATGATCACAAACGTTGTAGAGGTAATAGGTTTTATCTTTGCCATCTTTTTTTCCCTGGAAAATGCAGCCAATATTGGTTTTTCCTTTGGTTCTGGGGCCCAGAGTTGAAGGATCTGGCAATACCGCCGCTAAAAACTGCAGCGGGACGATCATTTTCCCATCATATTCAATCGGTACGATGGAAGTCATGCCGACGTTTTCCAGACACTTTAAATGAGTCAGATAACTTTCCCCAAAGGTCATAAAAAAGCGAATTCGTTTGATGCCTTTAATATTCAGGCCTAAAGATTCCAATTCTTCGTGATGGAGCAGATACATATCCTTAGGACCAATCTCCGGGAAATTATAAACCCGCTTGATTTCCATGGGTTTGGTTTCAATCCATTGGCCATCTTCCCAGTAGCTACCATTAGCGCTGACTTCCCGGATATTGATTTCCGGATTAAAGTTGGTGGCAAAAGGGTAGCCATGATCCCCAGCATTGGCATCGAGAATATCAATATAGTTAATTTCGTCAAATTGATGCTTCATCGCATAGGCCGAGAAAACCCCAGTCACACCGGGATCAAAGCCGCTGCCTAGTAAGGCGGTAATTCCCGCTTTTTCAAACCGTTCCCGATATTCCCACTGCCATTTGTATTCAAATTTGGCGGTATCTTCCGGCTCGTAATTAGCGGTATCCACATAATGGGTTTTAGTGGCCAGACAGGCATCCATAATGGTCAGATCCTGATAAGGCAGGGCCAGATTTAAAACCACGTCGGGCTTAACGTCTTCGATTAGCGCAATCAGTTCATCGACGTTGTCGGCATTGACCTGGGCGGTGGTAATTTTGGTAGCCCCGCTGTCTAATTTGGCTTTTAAGGCGTCGCACTTACTTTTGGTTCGGCTGGCAATACAGATTTCGGTAAACACCTCGCTGTTTTGACAGCATTTATGAATAGCCACGCTGGCAACACCACCACAGCCGATAATTAATGCTTTTCCCATAGTTTGTTCCTCCTAATATTTCTCTAATACTTTAGGTTATCTCTCAACTACCGTACCGACCAATTGTTAATCTGTTGTCAGTACTACGTTTTGATTTTATTTTTGTTTTAAAATTTCTAACTCATTTATGCAATTGCCAATAAGAGTTCCCGCAGCACCTTGCAGGCCACGGCGGTGGACGCCCCACTCTGGTCATAGATCGGGGATAACTCGTTGATGTCACAGCCAACAACATTCAGTTGGCTGACTTTTTGGATCGCTTCAAGCAGTTCTAAAAAGCTGACGCCGCCGGGTTCCGGGGTTCCGGTACCGGGAAAGACGGACGGGTCCAGGACATCCAAGTCCAGTGTAAAATACACCGACTTGCCTTTTAGTTTATCGACCACTTCGGACAATCCATTAAAATTAAATTTCTGGGTGGTGACGTGATCTTTTCCCCAATGGAATTCACTGCGTTCCCCGGAGCGGATCCCAAACTGGTAGATCCGGTTGTCCCCAATCAGATCCCAAACCCGGTGCAAAACCGTGGCATGGGATAAGGTCGCCCCCAGATAATTATCCCGCAAATCGGCATGAGCATCAAAATGGACTACGTGCAGATCCGGATATTTCCGGGCCACTGCCCGGACAGCGCCCAAGGTCACCAGATGCTCGCCGCCAATCATCACTGGCAGTTTATCATCTCTTAATACCCTGGTAGCATAGCTTTCAATCATTTCCAGGGCCTTTTTAGTATCGCCAAAGCAGAGCTCCAAATCGCCGCCGTCAAAAATGGCCAGATCTTCCAGATCCTTATCCTGATAAGGGCTGTAGGTTTCCAATCCATAGGATTCGCCCCGCATGGTGCGGCTGGCAAATCGGGTGCCGGGACGAAAGGAGGTGGTGGAGTCAAAGGGCGCGCCAAAAACGACAATACCAGATTCCCCATATTCATTGTCACAGCCTAAAAAGGTCTCGATATTTTTATTCAACATCTTTTAACAGTTCCTCCACATAGTTTGGCAGGGCAAAGGCGCCGACGTGCAATTGCGTGTTATAATAACGGGTTTTAAAGCCCAGAGCGTTCCATTTCACAGCCTTTAAATCTTCAATCGGATGATATTTCTTGGAAGCAAAGCCAAATAGCCAGTGACCCGAGGGATAGGTTGGTATATGGGCCTGATAAACCCGGCTGATCGGGAAGGACTCGACAATGCGTTTGTGCGCCCGTTGCATGGCCACCGCATCGTCCAGATAAAAGGCACTTTCGTGCTGATTGACCATGATCCCATCTTCTTTCAAAGCCTTATAGCAATTGCCGTAAAATTCTTTGGTAAATAAGCCTTCGCCTGGGCCAAAGGGATCCGTCGAATCGACAATAATCAGATCATACTCATTTTCACACCGGCGGATAAATTTCAGGCC
>JAKLQL010000220.1 GCA_022013395.1 Acetobacterium sp. | reverse complement strand
TTGCCTGTTCAGGTCTGTTGACAACGACCATGCCAGCATTAAAAGAAGCGGTACAAACCGTTAAAGCGGCACTGCCTGACATGAAAGTAATTGTCGGTGGAGCCCCTGTTACTCAGGAATATGCGAATGAAATCGGTGCTGACGGTTATGCTCCAGACGCTGGTAGCTCGACCTCAAAAGCAAAAGAAATTATCGGCGCATAAGCCTCTAAAAGAACTTAACAATCATCCCAAATAAAGCATATGAAGGAGAAATTATGTTAACAATCAGAGAAAATTTACTGGAAACGATGAAGGGTGGCAATCCGGATCGTTTTGTCAAACAATATGAATTTATAGATTTGATCATGGAAGTGCCACTGGGTCTGGAATTTAACTATGGACAGACATGGAAAGATCATTGGGGTATTACCTGGCAATGGCCAGAAGGCCAGTTGGGAATGTTCCCAGTTCATCATGATCGATTAGCTGTTATTCAGGATATTACCGAGTGGAAAAAAAACCTAACAAAACCAACTATCGCTACCTCTGACGAAGCCTGGGCACCAGCGATTGCTCACGCTAATGCGGTTGATCGTAAAGAAAAGTTTGCAACTGCCTTTTTCGCACCAGGAATCTTTGAAATGACTCATCATTTGATGGGCATGGAAAATGCTCTGATGGCGCTTTACGAAGAGCCAGAAGCGATGCAGGAACTGATTGACTATCTAACTGAATATGAACTGGAATTTGCGGCCGTGATGATGGAAAAACTGAAGCCAGAAGCCATTTTACATCATGATGATTGGGGCAGCCAGATTTCATCTTTTATCTCACCAGATATGTTTGAAGAATTCTTTGTGCCTTCTTATAAAAAAATCTATCAGTTCTACAAAGATAATGGCGTTGAGCTGATTATCCACCATAGTGACTCCTATGCGGCTAATCTGGTGCCTTACATGATCGAAGTGGGCATTGATATTTGGCAGGGTGTTATGAACACCAATGATATTCCTGAACTGATCAAAGAGTACGGCGACAAGATCACCTTCATGGGCGGTCTCCACAGTGGTACGGTTGATTATCCAGGCTGGGAAAAAGAAGTGGTTAAAAAGCAAGTTGAAGAAACCTGTAAAGCCAATGGCCATAAATATTTCATTCCTTGTCAGACTTCCGGTCTGCCGATTGAGAACTTTGAAGGTGTTATTGCTTATATCGATGAAGTCATTGACGAAATGAGCAAGGAACTGTTTTAATTAATAGCAACGTGAAAACATTGTCAAATTGAATTTAAAATGATCTTAAAAAATAGTCAATCTTTCAGTAATGCTAAGATTGACTATTTTTTTATCTATTTAAAAACAGGAGAAAATTATGGACAAACAGTTATCTGATAAGTTTCTGGAGTTTGGTTTTAAAGATCCAATCCCGCCCGCCCCCAGGTTTTGGCCGCACGAAAAAAAAAGGTCGGCAATAGCCGACCTTAGTAGGTTAAGCATACAAATACAGCTGTTTAATTGCCTGCTGGTGGTTTGTCATTTTTGTTGCTCAATTCGATTCAGTTCATTTTCAAAAAATTCTTTCTTTTTTTCCAGACAGTGAAGACCAAATTTTATTTTTTCAAGCTCTTTTAATAATTCAGTTTCCTGGTTGCAAATAATTTGATACCGTTCTTTTAGGGTATCATCACCAAGTTGATTCAGCTCAACGTAACGCTTGATGGTATCAATGGATAAGTCCGTTTTTCGCAAACACTGAATCAGGTGAATCCACTCAATATCGGCATCACAGAACACTCGAATATTCTGATTGTTGCGATGTAAAAAAGGAAACAGCTGAACCTTATCATAGTAGCGTATTGTATGGGCCGAAAGTCCGGTTAGTGCCGAAACTTCCTTTATGGAGTAGCGGGGCTCATAATAATTATTGGACTGTACAAGATGACTTTCAATCGGATTCATTGCAAATAGACCTCCTAAAAACTTCTTGACTTAGAGTTACTCTAACATATACAGTATAGTTTAAGAGAGCATTTGTCAAGTTTTTTATATGAAAAGGAGTTGTTAAAATGGACATGATCGAGTTGGAAAAACTGGGAATTGAAACATCCCGTTTAGGTTTTGGATGTATGCGTTTTCCCATTGGAGAAGATGGAGAGATTGATGAAGTTAAGGCCTCTGCTATGTTAGATAGGGCCTATGAAGCTGGAATAACTTATTATGACACCGCTTATGTGTATCATAATCAGAAGAGCGAGGGATTCATGGCCAAGTGCCTGTCAAAGTATCCGAGAGACAGTTATACCATTGCTACTAAGCTACCAGCGATGTTGGTGCAGTCTTTAGAGGATGCCAAAAGGATATTTGAAGATCAATTGGTTCGATTAAATACTGATCACATTGATTTTTATCTTTTGCACGGCATGAACATTAACGCTTTTAATCTGTTTGTTGAAAAGGGAATTCTGGCATATTGTGAGGAAATGAAGGCAGCCGGTAAAATCAAGTACTTTGGATTCTCTTTTCATGATGTTTATGATTCTTTTGAAACCATAATAAAATATCGTGATTGGGATTTTTGCCAGATTCAGTTAAACTATGTGGATATTAACGAACAGGCAGGATTGAAAGGCTATCACTTGGCGGAGCAGCTCAATATCCCTTTGATGATTATGGAACCTATTAAGGGCGGTTCACTTTCAATTCTTCCAGAAGAAATCGAAAAGGAATTTAGAGCAGTCAATCAGTCCGATTCGCTTTCAACATTAGCCTTGCGTTGGGTTGGCTCGTATATGAATAACAAAGTCATCCTAAGTGGAATGACCACTATGGAACAATTGGAAGAAAACATTAAAACTTTCAGTGGTTTAGAACCGTTAAGTGAAGCAGAGTTTAATGCGGTTGATGCCATGCGTAAAAAAATCCGAGAAAAAGTTAATAATGGGT
>JAKLQL010000219.1 GCA_022013395.1 Acetobacterium sp. | reverse complement strand
GATAGACCTAAACTGGTTAGACCTGCAGTGATTCCTGCTACTACCATTTCCTCGAGAGTATTTTTGCCATCGCAATAATCTGAATGAATGTGATAATTTGCCAGTAACATTTTGATCCCTCCAAAAGTTTGCATGTGATGATTGTATCATGACATGTATTGTAAAGCAAATAAAAAAAAATTGCCGATCCGACAATTTTTTATTCGTTGTTTATAAAATTTTATTGAGAAAACTTTTCGTTCTTTCTTCTTTAGGATTGAGCAGTACTTCTTCGGGAGTTCCCTCTTCACAAATGACGCCGGCATCCATAAAAATAACCCGGTCCGCCACTTCTCGAGCGAAGCCAATTTCATGGGTGACAATAAGCATTGTCATCCCTTTTTCAGCCAATTGCCGCATGGTTGCCAATACTTCGCCAACCAGTTCGGGGTCAAGCGCTGATGTTGGTTCATCAAACATCATTATTTTAGGATCCATCGCCAGGGCTCTGGCAATCGCTACCCGCTGTTGCTGTCCGCCGGACAGCCGTGATGGATATTCATCTTTTTTTTGCGACAATCCAACCATGCTCAGAAGATCTAAAGCTCTGGTTTCGGCTATTTTTTTATCTGTTTTTTTCACAATTAAAGGCGCAATTGTGACATTGTCAATGACGGTCAGATGCGGAAAGAGATTAAAGTTCTGAAAAACCATGCCCAGATCAGTACACAATGACTGCACCTTAGCTGCATCAATCTTCATCAGGTCTTTATTATTGGCCCGCTTATCTGAAAGTTCATCCTCAATATAGATCTCACCGTCGGAAATACGTTCCAGTTGATTAAGACAACGTAGCATGGTACTTTTTCCTGAGCCGCTGGCACCGATTATACAGACTACTTCGCCTTGCTGAACCTCAAGATTAACACCCTTGAGTACCTCCAAATCTCCAAAAGATTTTCGTACGTTCACTAATTTTACCATACTCATATTCATTTCCCTATCTTTCGTAAATTCCAAGTTTCTTTTCCATTTTGTCGAATACTACCTGAATAATGGTTGTTAAGAATAGATAAATGGCCGCTGCATAAATGTAGTAAATCCATGATCCGGTTGCGCTTGCCATTGTCTTTGTCGTTCTTAATAAGTCAAACAATGCAATTGTCGATACCAGCGATGTATCTTTCAAGAGCATGATCAACTCGTTACCCAATGGGGCAACCAGCCGTTTATAGGTTTGCGGAATAATGATTTTTGTCATCGCTTGACGATAACTCATTCCCAAAGCCTTTGCAGCCTCCATTTGTCCACCGTCGATGGATTCAATAGCGGCCCGAATAATCTCCGCCAAATAAGCTGTCGCATTTAAAGAAAATGCCACAAACGCACAAATCATTGGATTGATTTCGAATGTTATGCCGGTTGCATCCAGATAAATAATCGGAATGGCATAATAAATAATAAATAATTGGAGCAATAATGGCGTTCCTCTAAAAAACCAAATATAGAACCATGATAGTGCATTGGCTACCTTATTTTTTGAGAGTCTTCCAAGAGCAACAACTACGCCGAAAATCGCACCAAAAACAATTGCTACAATTGCAATTTCAAGAGTTACAATGGTTCCATTAAAAATTGCCCATAATTGGATTTCAGTTAACACGTTGATCTTCCCTTCGTCATAAAAATTTTGAACACTGACTCCTGTCAGACTGCAGACAAAACCTTTTTCAACCATGCGCTTAATCATCAGATCTAATCAAAAGATCTAATCACGCATCACTGAAAAAGACATTAACAGCTTAATTACTTTGTCTACAACCCTCACGAATAGCTGCTCATATTATATATTAGAAACACACTTGGTGGATTTCCTTATGCTTTAGACCAGACATCACAGGTGTAATTCCACCTTAATTATTTACCAGTCTGTAAACAGATGAACAGGACTTGTCACAGAATCTGTACCAAGTCCTATTCCATTGATTTATTTAGTTTTGGAAAATCCTACTCAATAACAACCAGTTTAGAATCAATATTTTTTGTCATATCTTCGCCAAACCATTTCATTGAAATTTCTGACATTTTCCCACTTTTTTGTAAAGCTTTGATGGCTTCATTCAATTTTGCGGTTGTTGCTGTATCAGCTAAACGCGAGGTAATACCAATCGGTTCGTTTGTTAATACATCTGAACTGACAACATACAAATCAGGATTTTGAGCAACATAGTACATTGCTACCCCAACATCAGTAATAACATTATCGATTTGTTTTCCTTGCAGTGCTGCAAACGCATCTAACATCCCATCAAATTTCTTGATTTCAACGTTAACGCCTTCTTGAACCTTTAACTTTTCAGCGGCGATATCTGCAGTCGTTTCAATTTGAGCACCCAGCGTTTTTCCTTCAAGTTCTTTGAACGTTTTAACGGGTGTGGCATCTTTTCTCGAAACAATAACAATCCCATTAGCTACGTAAGGATCAGTCATGCTGAATCCTTTTAAACGCTCTGGTGTAATACTGGTGCTAGAAATAATAGCATCATATT